>JAHZMA010000121.1 GCA_022599575.1 Alphaproteobacteria bacterium
ATATTTCCAACATTGCGAACCAATATCTTCGGCAGAATAGCTGGTGCCAAGAATTAGAATATCTTTATCTTTGAATTCTAGCGCGTCACGAAAATCATGGGCATGCAAGATGCGACCGTTAAAACTATCAAAACCCTCATAAAAAGGCACATTAGGTGTTGAGAAATGCCCTGATGCCACAATCACATGGTCAAAATTTTCGGTGGTTTCTTCATCTTTCACGCAATCGCGTGTGATAATGGTGAAATCATCACTTGCCGCATTATAGCGCACATCGCGCACAAGCGTATTGAAGCGTATCATATCGCGAACATCGGCTTTTTTCACGCGCCCTTGAATATAATCAGATAACACGGCACGTGGTGGAAAAGATGCGATTTGCTTGCCAAAATGCTCTTCAAAGGTGTAATCGGCAAATTCTAACCCTTCTTTCGGGCCATTAGACCATAAATAGCGATACATAGAACCGTGGCATGGATTCCCATATTCATCAACGCCCGTGCGCCATGTGTAATTCCATAAGCCGCCCCAATCGCTTTGCTTTTCAAAACATGTGATTTTAGGAATCTCAGCACCCTTATCTTGTGCCGATTTAAACGCCCGTAATTGTGCCAAGCCAGATGGACCTGCGCCAATGATTGCAATTGATTTTACCATGATAAACTCCCTTATATTAAAATTTACAGATAACCTAAAATATGTTTAAAAATAATTTTAAGCAATAAAAAAAGGCAGATATTCGTAAAAATACCCGCCTTTCTTTATATCATTAGATAAACCACATCATTATGTTATGATTTATCGTAATCTTTATAACGTTGCTTTTCGGATTTATTGCCAATAAATAAGACAACACCGCATACAACAAAAGCTAAAAATGTATATATGCCCGGTGCAATACCGTTTGCGCCCATATACATTGCGCCTTCTACAACATTCCATGTTGCTGGACTAAATGGAAATCCCATAATTTTATCCTTTCACTTTTAAGTTATTAGTTACTAAATTACTTTTTACCCAATTATTTCTTACTGGGTGGTTTTGATGCGAAAATCCCTTCAGGATACGCAGCCAATGGCACTTTTACAGTATCCAAGCCTGCAATTTCTATATCTTCAGGAATACGCAACATATCAAGTTTCTTTAGAATCCACGCACAGATATAACCTGGCACGAAACCAACTAAGAAAAACACAACAGCACCAATAATCTGACCAATCAGACTAATGGTTGGCACACCAACATCGCCCGGTAGGGCAGGGAAGCCAGTAGCGAACACGCCTAACATAATCACGCCATATAGCCCGATTGTGCCATGCACAGTCACCGCGCCCACCGCATCATCTATGCCGAATTTTTCCAGCAGATTGGCGGCAGGTTTTAGCAAAACACCTGCTGAAAATGATATTAAGAACACCAAAGATGGGAAGTAAATATCCAAACCAGAAGCCACTGAAATAATACCAGCCAATGCACCAGACATCATCCAGAACGGATCTTTGGTAAGAATCCACGCACCAATAATACCACCTGCAACAGCGATAAGAATGTTAAACGCTAATGCTGATAAAGTGATGGGTGTGCCGTAAATTGTTGCCCCATTGGTGGCTGACCAGCTCCATGCTTCGCCCGGCAGAATAATACATGCCATCAAAAAGCCGAAAAAGCCAACAATAATCAGCATCAAGCCTGTTACTGCGAACGGCATATTATGCCCTGTAATCACATTAGCAGAACCATCAGCGTTAAATTTACCAATCCGCGGGCCTAAATGAATCAACACGCCTAAAGCGAAGAAGCCAGCAACCGCATGCACGAGACCAGCGGCGCCAAAATCATGCAATCCAAATTGCGTTACCATCCAGCCATCAGCATGCCAGCCCCAAGCAGCGGCAAGCACCCAAGCGAATGACCCAAGCACAACCGCTAAAATAACAAAGCCGACTGTTTGAATCCGCTCAATCACCGCGCCCGACATAATTGATGCTGTGGTGGCAGCAAACATGGCAAAAGCACCCCAGAAAACGCCAGACGCGTTATCGGCAATGTTTGGTCCCATATATTGTGCTGATTCGCCCCAGCCCAATGCAATCGCACTGGCATAAGCCCCACCAGATATTTCGGCAGGCCCTACTGATAATGTGAAGCCTGTGGGGAACGCCCAATAGACCCACCAACCAAATAGGTAGAATGTGATTAAAACAAAAGCAAATGCTAATAGGTTTTTAATGCCAGATGATAACACATTTTTCATCCGCGTTGCGCCCATTTCATAAGCTAAAAACCCTGCATGGATAACCACCATCAGGGCAATTGTTACGTAATAGTAGGCTTCGGCAAACATTGCGTTTGTCGTCGCCACCATTTGTGTGAGTTGTTGAATTTGTTCTTCCATTAATTGTTCTCCCAAAAAAAATATTTTTCAAAAACAAATTTAAGATTCTGCAATGATAATAAAACATCGATACAGATTCGTAGAATCACGCTAGCATAATTATTTTGCATTGTCAAATGCACGACATTATTTAGTTCGCAGGCGAAAAAATGCACTGCTACCTAAACATCAATCGCCAGTAATTTATACAGATAGCTTAACATCAACCCTGTGAAGATTTTCGGCTGTTCAATCAGCCCCAAATGTTTCAGCGCAGGCACAATCGCCACTTGCGCGCCTACAATCTCGTTGGCAATGGCGCGGCTCATTTCAGGTGTGCTACCAGTATCATATTGGCAGGTAATCACCAAACTAGGATGCGTGATTTGTGGCTGGGGCTTTATCAATTCGCTAACGCCATGCGCCAAAACCTGATAGCAATCATTGTAAGCATCGGGGTTACATTGCGCGCGCCAATCGCGGATTAACGCGCATATCGCATCATTGACTTGCATAAATTCTGGGGTAAACCACCTCTCCAGCGCGGCATCCATACTGGACATCATGCCCTTGCTTCTTGACTGTATAGCGCGTTGCTCCACTGCCTGTTGCGCTTCTGGCTTGCGCTGATGTGGCGCGTTTAGAATCAATAACGCGATGGTTTTTTCGGGGTAATCTATCGCAAACCGTCTGTTAATCATACCGCCGATTGAAAAACCCGCAATCACCACTTTTTCTATGCCGATATGGTCAAGCAAATCGCTGAGTTGGTTTGCCAATAAGGGGAGCGTAATGGTAGGAGAGGCGGGCAGTGCTTTACTATCACCATGCCCATATAAATCGTAACATAGCACATGAAAATATTGTGTGAGTGCGCCCACATGCCATTGCCATAGCTGACGGTTTAACCCTAACCCATGTATCAGCACGATGGTTGCGACATTTTCGTGCGGATTTTGGGTGGCGAAAAACTGATAGGCAGTGCCGTTTTTATCAAATTGAGTTGCGTTCATCATTTATTACTAGCATGATTGCATCATATAGGCAATAATATAAGCGGTTTACCACAAACAAAAAGAGGGCATAGAGCGCAATGAAACACCCGATTATCATTCAGCTATTTTATCAAGATTTACGGCTTGGCGATAATTCTGCCTTGCATCATGCGTTAGAATTATCGGCAGAGCAGGGGGCTTCATTATTGCCGATTTATATATTAGATGATGAGAATGCTGGCGATTATAAAATAGGAGGGGCATCAAGATTATGGCTTCACCATTCACTACAGAAATTGAGTGCTTCCTTATATGATGTGATGGGTGGTGGCTTATCATTCTATCGCGGTGATACATGCGATATTTTATCCGAGCTTGCTGATAGATTTTCGGTGCAAGCGATTTGCTATAATCAAAGTTACGAGCCATATCGCAGAACGCTTCAAACCCGTATCACCCAAAAAATGCAAGCGCGCAATATTCAGATTCACAGCCATGATGATGCGTTACTATGGCAAGCATGGCAGGTGAAAAAACCAGATAATACGCATTATAAAGTGTTCACGCCTTTTTATCAGCGTGGCTGTATGGCAGCGCAACCGCCTGCAAAACCGTTAGGAAAATTTGCTCCTGATACTGCTATAAAAACCATGCGTGACTCACAATCGCTTGCATTAGCAGATTTGGCATTACTGCCTAGCCGTGCATGGGGCGCAGATATTGTTAAAATATGGCAAATTGGCGAGGTGGGCGCAGGGCAGGCATGGCAAGATTTTACCGCTAATGGCATCGGTTATTACGATAAGGGACGCGATTTTCCAGCAAAAAAACATGTATCGCGCCTATCGCCATATCTGCATTTTGGTGAAATATCTATCCGAAAATTATGGCATGAAGCCAAAAGAATGCAGGGGGCGATGCAGGGCAAAAATCCGCAATTTGATGCTTGCATTAATAAATTTTGTAGTGAGTTGGCATGGCGCGAATTTTCGCATCATATGCTCTATCATTACCCCGATTTGCCACATAAAAATCTACAGGCAAAATTTGATAAATTTCCGTGGAAGCATGATGCAAAATTGTTGCGCGCATGGCAAAAAGGCGAAACGGGTGTGCCGATTGTTGATGCGGGGATGCGTCAATTATGGCAAACGGGCTATATCCATAACCGCGTGCGGATGATTGTGGGGTCGTTTTTGGTAAAGAATTTACGGCTTGATTGGCGGTTGGGCGCAAGCTGGTTTTGGGATTGTTTGGTTGATGCTGATTTAGCCAATAATAGCGCAAGCTGGCAATGGATTGCAGGTTGTGGCGCTGATGCAGCGCCTTATTTTCGGATTTTCAACCCCGTAACGCAAGCACAAAAATTTGATGCTGATGGGGAATATATCCACCAATTTGTGCCAGAATTGCGCGCGTTGCAGGGAAATGATTTATTCGCCCCATGGCAATTAAAGCCAGAAAAATTGCAGGCAGCAGGAATCACATTAGGCGTTGATTATCCGCACCCGATTGTGGATTTAGTCGCTTCTCGCAATCATGCTTTAGAGGCTTTTAAGGGATTGACACGCTAGATTTTAGTATTGAGTATAGCGGGGGATTATCAACGGGGCGAGGTTATGTTGCCACTGGTTCAAAACATAACCGAGCTATCGCAAGGGAAGCGGGCTTGTCCTCGCGACCGAGAAGCGAAGTCGCACCCCCTTGATACTATAAACGCGGGGGGATTATCAAGGGGGGTCGCAACAAGGCGGGCAATCCTACGGATATGACCGCCGAGAAGTTGCGCCGCGCCCCCCTTGATACTATGAAAGCTATAAAGATACGCACTGCCTTATGTGATACGCACCTCAAAACAACACACTCCTCCCCTCCGTCATTCCGTGCCACTGTCCCGATAGGGCAGTGTAAAAGACACGGAATCCAGTAAAAGGGCGAGGTTTACCTCGCCATCGGAAGTAAGGAATCACGAAGTCCGTGTTTACCTCGATGCTGTTTCTGTACACCCGCTTTCGCGAGAAAGACGGGATAGAATATCTTGAAGTATACCCCATATTTTAGTGTTGATGATTTTAAAATACTCTGTTATCCTTTTCATTTATTAACTTAATATTAAGGAATATTACAATGTCTAATAACAACAATATATTAAAAGCAATTTATGAAACCAAACGTCAGCAACTAACAATTAGTTGGTTGAATCCGCAAACTCGAAAATATATCAATAATGCCTATTTTTATGCATATTATACAAGAATGTTTCCATTTTTTCATGCAAATGAAAATAACGAAGACCTTTTCCTAGATGTACATGATATAGACAAAAAATTTGTTGATGAGGTTACGGAGTATTTAGAAAAAAATGATAGCGATGTTAATTTACATTTCCATACTATTGAAATGAATTTTGATGGTCACACAGCTAAACGAATGGAACTAATATTTATTCTACAATATTGTTTTTTGTCAGGAAAATTTAAGGAGACTATTAAAACAATATTAAGGAATACTCCACCGATGGAAGTTAAAGATGTCATTGGAGAGATCGATGAAAGTAATATTCGTTTATATTAAGAATTACAATTAATTTTTAACCCCTTGTATTTACGCCCTGCCCTATGGATTCTCGCTTTTGCGAGAATGACGGGTGGGGTTATGTATGAAAAAAATTACTTATCACGCAACTCATCTAGCAAGCGATAGGCTTCTGTGTTTTTTAAGGTTTCATGCCTTTGAAGCAAGTCCCATGCGGTTTTGCCATCATTATCACGCGCTTCAATATCCGCGCCTGCTTTAATTAAGGTCATAATAATTTCAGGGTTTGCATTCATAAGAGCTGCACCGATTAAAGCTGTAATTCCGTCTTTATCGCCTACATTGACATCTGCCCCTGCTTTAATAAGCGTTTTGATAATTTCAAGATTTAAATTCATCGAAGTCGCTAACATTAGAGCTGTATTGCCATGTTTGGTTTTTGCATTAACATCTGCGCCTGCTTTAATAAGCGTGGTAATAATTTCAGGGTTTTGATTGCCGATAGCATAGAATAATGCTGTATTTCTGTCTTCATCACGTGCTTCAGTATCAGCACCCGCTTCAATAAGAGCTGTAATACCATCGGGGTTTTTAGTAAACTCAGCCGCATATATTAAAGCTGTTCTGCCATCTTCAGCACTTGCATTCACATCCGCACCGCCTTTAATTAATGCTGTCATAATATCAGGGTTTTGATTACGAAAAGCCGTAAACATTAAAGCTGTAAATCCTCCTTCAGCACTTGCATTAACATCAGCACCTGCTTTAATTAATGCGGTAATAATCTCAGGATTTGGGTTGAACTCACACACACACGTTAAAACTGACTTCCCGTCTCCACTATAGACATTCACATCCGCACCTGCTTTGATTAATGCTGTGATAATTTCAGGGTTCTTATTATTGACAGCCGCATAGATTAAAGCTGTATTGTTAAGATTATTACGTGCATTTACATCTGCACCTGCTTCAGCAAGAAGTGTGATAATATCAGGATTATAATTATGCCAAACAGCAAGCATTAAAGCTGTCTCTCCCTTTTCATTATGTGTATGCACATCCGCACCTTTTTTCAGTTCAAGTTTTACATCGGCAGGGGTAGCACGTTGCCAAAAAAAAGAGTTTAACAATGGATTGCCCTTAAAATGAATAAACAATGCTGGTATAATAAAAATCGCAATAATTATTAAAAAAACTATTAAAAAAAACTCCATAATCACCTCGCTTAAAAATATATTATTTGACATGTCAAATGTGCCGACAATTAGTGTCGGGCTTTGTCAATAATCATCAAAGGATGTTTATGCTACCTATTTCCCTACTTAAAAGTCGGGTATTGCATTCAATAGCAAACCCGACAGGGCTTGCCATCCTTTGAATTAAATTATTGACGCGGTAAGGCTATATGATTCCAAGATTTAAGTCAATGGTATTGTTGTTATAGTATCAAGGGGGAGGTGATTTCGTATTCCATAGGCGGGTTTTACCCGCCCATGTGGATTCCGTGTCTTAGTCAATGCCTATCGGCATTGGCACGGAACGACGAAGGAGTTCGTGTCGCGAGAGACTACTTAATGACTAAAATGGCGCATATTGGTGAACATCATCGCCATATTATATTTATCGGCAATCTCAATCACTTCATCATCACGTTTGGCACCACCCGTTTGAATGATGGCGGTGATACCCGCTTCTGCCAATATTTCCACTGTATCAGGAAATGGGATAAAAGCATCTGATGCCGCCACAGCCTCGCTAGCACCTTGAAAGTGACTGGCTTTTTGAATGGCAATACGGGCGGAATCAACACGGCTCATCTGTCCTGCGCCAATACCTACTGTTGCTTTATCACGCGCAATCACAATTGCGTTAGATTTAACATATTTCACCACTTGCCAGCTAAAAATCAAATCAGCCAATTCTTGTTCGGAAGGTTCGCGCTTGGTAACCACAGTAATATCGGCAGGGTTTAATTCTTCGGCATCTTCGGTTTGCACCAAAAAACCACCCGATACCGACCGCACTTGCAACCTATCTGGTTTTTTACGGAAAGGCGGTGTGTTTAAGATACGCAATTTTGGTTTTTTCTTTAAGATAGCTAATGCCTCTTCAGTGAAATTTGGTGCGATTAATACTTCTAGGAAAATTTCTTGAATCTGCTCTGCCAATTCTTTACCCACCGTGCGGTTAAAAGCGGCAATGCCACCAAAGGCAGATTGCGGGTCGCAATTAAGGGCGCGCCGCCATACTTGGTCGCTGGCAAAAGATTCTGCAACACCGCATGGATTAGCATGTTTTACCAGCGCACAAGCGGGGTTATCAAACGCGCTGATGGTTGAAAGCGCGCAATCGGCATCGATATAATTATTGTAACTCATTTGAATGCCGTTCAGCTGTTCGGCATGGCAAATGCCATAGCGTTCGCTGCTTTGAAAAATAGCGGCATGTTGATGACTATTTTCGCCATAGCGCAAATCGCCATGCTTTAGCCCTGCAATATTGGTATATTCGGGAAATAAGATTTTTTGCGTGCCACTTTGTTCGGGCAATTTTGCTTGCTCGGCTTGCTTGTTATTTTGTATGGTTTGAAACAAATAATTGCTAATGGCAGAATCATACCATGCTGAAAAAGAAAATGCTTTTTGTGCCAATTCTAATCTTGTTTGATACGAAATGATGCCATTATTATCGCGTAATTCTTTTAGAATCATCGGGTAATCATGATAGTCGCATAGCACAATCACATGTTCAAAATTTTTCGCTGCCGCCCGTAACATAGAAGGGCCACCAATATCTATATTTTCATTCGCGGTCTTAAAATCAGCATTTTTCTCGATAACTGATATAAAGGGATAAAGATTGACAATTACCATATCAATTTGTGGGATATTATGCTCTAAAACTTGCGCCATATCGCTTTCATGGTCGCGTCTGTGCAAAATGCCACCATGCAGTAGCGGGTGCAATGTTTTAACGCGGCCACCCAATATTTCTGGAAACTCTGTTAGCTCCGATACTTCCTCAACCGCAATATGCGAGGTGCGGAGCAAGTCAGCCCCCCCCGATGTTGCAATAAATTTATAGCCATAGGGACGCAAACCAGAGACAAAATCAATTAAACCAGTTTTATCGCTTGCTGAAATCAGCGCGTAATTATCATTTTTCATTGCTTTTAAATCGTATCTTAATGATTAAATATGCCATATAAATATGTTATGATTGTTATGTCAATAACATAAGTTCAAAAATTTTACCATTAAAAATTTATCATTCGCCATAACATCAATAAACCTTGATTTCGTATCATTTATCCCTTATATTGTAAGTAAGAACATTATTCGGTGGCCAGTATTTTTTAATATAAATTGCCAATGCGGAGCATAAGATGAATATAGGTAAAGAACAAGAGAAAGTGCATAATAAGATACCACCTTTTTTGGTAGCACCATATCAGAGTGATGAAGATAATGCTCAAGATGATGCGATTCATGGCGAATTGCTAATTGATGATGCACCCCTATTAGAAGATGTTACGCCAGAAGATTTTGCTGTTGATGTGCCTGATGCTTCTAGTCGCCATAATGTGGTAAAAAGCTCTTCTAAAAATCTGCCTGCCACTATCGGCAATCTGCCTGACCTTACTGGCACTGGTAGTTTCATACAATATATGAATAGCATATCACAATATCCTATTTTAGAACCAGAAGAAGAAAGAGCGCTGGCACTTGCATTACGTGAGAAACAAGATTTGCAAGCCGCTCATAAATTAGTCACCAGCCATTTACGGCTTGTTGCAAAAATTGCATTTGGCTATAAGGGCTACGGCTTGCCAGTCACTGATTTGGTATCAGAAGGCAATGTTGGTTTGTTGCAAGCGGTTAAGAATTATGACCCCGATAAAGGCGCGCGGCTTGCTACTTACGCCATGTGGTGGATTAAGGCGGCGATTCATGAATATGTGTTGAAAAGTTGGTCTTTGGTGAAAATTGGCACAAGTAGCGCACAGAAGAAGTTGTTTTTTAATTTACGTAGCCTAAAGCAAAAGATTAAAAAATATGAAGATGGTTATCTAACCGAAGATGAGGCAAAACAAATCGCTGGTGAATTAGATGTTTCGGTAAAAGATGTTCAGCAGATGGAAATGCGAATGATTGGTAGCGATCAATCGCTTAACAGTAAGATTAAACAAGGTGATGATGGTCAAGATGAATGGTTGACCGCATTGCCTGATGAGCGGATTAATCAAGAAGATATGTTGATAGCGTTAGATGAACGTAGCTATCAACATAAAATAGTTGCACATGCTTTGCAAATGCTGAATCAGCGCGAACGCGATATCTTAAAAGCGCGCCGTTTGCAGGAAAAGCCAGTCACGTTAGAAGAGTTAAGCAAAGTTTATGGCATTTCGCGTGAAAGAATCAGGCAGTTAGAAGCGCAGGCAATGGATAATTTTAAGAAAGTCATCATGCAAAACATGCCGAATCATGTTGATGAAATGAAGTTTTTAACACAATAGGCGCGTTTATTTTTGCCTGACCGCAGATAGCAATAATTTTATCGGCATTAACAATAAAAATATCAATGCCGCGCTTGCCACGATTGAAGGTCCCGATGGCGTATCTAACCATAGTGAGCCATAAAGCCCAATAAACACCGCTATTATGCCAAAACCTGCCGCCATGATTGCCATCATCACAGGCGTGTCCGCAAATTGCCGTGCGGTTGCCGCTGGAATAATTAGCATTGATGTCATCAGCAAAATGCCAGTGATACGGATAGAAATTGCCACCACCACACTCATTAATATGAGCAGTAACAGATGATTAAAAAACACATTTATCCGTTCGGCACGCGCCAAATCTTCATTGATTGTCATCAATACCAGCCCTGACCACCGCCATATCAGCAGGCATAATACAAACGCACCACCGCCATAAATCCAAGCCAATTCGGCAAATGTGACGGTAAGAATATCGCCAAATAAATAGCCTTGCAGATTGATTCTGATATTGGCGAGGCTAATCACCACCACCGCAACTGAAAGCCCCGCATGGGCAAGAATTCCTAGCAAAGTATCGGTGGCAAGCAATTTTTTTTGCTGTAAGAATAATAAAAGTGAGGCAAACATAATGCAGATAATAAGAATACCGATATTGCTACCAAGTCCGCTGATTAAGCCCAAAGCCACGCCCAACAATGCGCTATGGGCAAGCGAATCGCCAAAATAAGCCATGCGCCGCCATACCACGAAACAGCCCATTACGCCAGCAATCAATGCCACGCCGATTGCCGCTAATAGGGCGCGTAAAATGAAAGGGTCAAGCATGGTCATCTGCCCCGTGATGTTCATGCCCGCTTTCGTGATGATGTCCATGATAGTGCCCATGATCGTGACTGTGCTGATAGACTGCCATCATTTTCGCCATATCGTTACCGAACAGGGCAATAAATTCAGGGTCTTTGGTAACGGCTTGTGGTTTACCCGAACAGCAAATATGATGATACAGGCATATCACCTGTTTGGTGGATTTCATCACCATATGTAAATCATGCGAAATCATCACTATCGCCAATTTCTGGTTTTTATAAATTTGTTCCAGTAAATTGTAAAATTGCAACTGACCAGAAATATCTAAATTTTGTGCGGGTTCATCTAACACCAGTAATTGGGGCGAATCTAACAATGATCGTGCCAATAAAACGCGTTGTCTCTCGCCGCCTGAAAGCGAGATAAGCGGGCGTGATAATAAGGGTTCGATTCCAGTTTGGCTCACAATATCATCAAAATTCTTAGCTTGCTTGGTGAGGCAAATGAAATGTTTTACATTAATTGGTATGGTGGGTTCAAGCGTAAAATATTGTGGCATATAACCGATTTTCAAATCTGGTTTGCACGTGATATGCCCTTTATCGGGTGCGAAGAAACCTAGCAGGCATTTCAGTAGCATCGATTTTCCAGCACCGTTCGGCCCGATGATGGTGATAAAATCATGCGGCTTAATATCAAGCGAGACATCGTGCAGAATTGCTTGCCCTTGCCTGATAACTGAAATATTATGTGTTGTGATAAAACTCATTTTGCATTTAAACTAATCTAATAGCAGGCTATAATAGCGAAAATTTTACGATAAAGATAGGTTAATCGCCATGCTAAAAAGAATATTATTATGTTTTTTACTACCAAATTTTGCTTATGCGGCTGATATTGTTACAAGCATTCGTCCGCTATATGATTTAGCAAGCAACATTGCGGCAAATAATTCCGCTGGTGATGCCAGTGATAGTGATAAGGTGCATTTATTGCTGAATAATAGCAACCCGCATGATGCGGTGTTGAAGCCATCACATATACGGATTTTGCAACAGGGCGATGTTATTTTTTATATGGATGATGGATTTGAATTTTTTATGAAAGATGTTATTCAATCGGTGCGCGGTGATGCTTATCCTTTGGCGCGTAAATTAAATTATCTTCCGCAAAGAAAATTAAAATGGCAAGACGCAGATGAAGACCACGCACATCATCATCACGGTGATGATGATGAAAAAGTGGCGATTGATTTTCACCTCTGGCTTGACCCCAAACATGCCATCGATATAGTGGTGCTGATGCGTGATGCGCTGATGGCACATCATCCAAACCGTGCAGTGATTTATCAGCAAAATAGCGAGAGACTAATAGCAGAATTACGCATGCTTGATGAGAGCCTGAAAGCAAAGCTTGCACCATATCGTAATACGCCGTTTATTGTGTTTCACGATGGCTATCAATATTTTGAAAAAGCCTATCAGTTAAAGTTTGCGGGCGCGCTTACCGTCAATCCTGAACAGCCTTTATCGCCAAAAAATATCAGTAACATTCGCGATATATTACAAAGGCAGGCAGTGCAGTGTATCTTTATTGAGCCAGAATTTATTACGCCTGCCTTCGACAAAATGATCGATAATCTTATAAAGGGGAGGGCAATTAATATCGGCACGCTTGACCCGTTAGGCAATATGATGGAAGATTATTCTTACCATAAGCATTTAACATTATTGGCAAATAATGCAATGCAATGTTTACAGTAATGGCACGGGCGATGGGATTGTTATTACAAATCTTTATATTTGCAATAACAATCCCTAAACAAACACATTTCGCAACCTTAATATATGTAATTGATGCTATATCTGCCCAATTTTTGAGAAATGACCAGATATAGCAATCATTTTATTTTTTTTAATCCCTTGCTGCCTCAATAATTTTTTCTGCAAGCAATTTTGGATTGGTAAAACATGCTTCATGCCCACCCGGCATCTGAACAAGCCTGCATAATCCCAAACGATTAAGGAATCTAGGTGTCCAAGAAAATTCGCCTTTAGGCATCGCAATATCTTCGGTGCAATTAATGTAAGAACGTGGTATTGTAAGGCTTGGAAATGTTTTCAATTCCACCTTATCCTTGAAGGTTTTTAAGGGGTGAGGCGTTGTGATTTCATATGTTTTTTGTGCAAGCTCTAATGATGCATCATTCATAAAAGCTTCACGCCAAACTGGAAAAGGCAATTTCACTGCGCCCTGACCATAAGCCCCTGAAGCAACAATTTCATCCAGCATAGTCTTATAATATGGCGGCGCAACATCTTCAATAGATTCACCATCTTCTAGTACAAAAGCATTCCAGTAAACCAAACGACGGATTTTACTAGGTATCGCTTCTGCCATTTTAGAAATAATGCTTCCTCCGTAAGAATGCCCAAGTAGCACAAAATCATTTAACTTTTTTGCCTCGATATAATCAAGCGCAGATTGCACAGCGTCGTTATGCCCGATAGTGCGGTCAATATCTCCTGCACCATTACCTGCCAAAGTAGGTGTATGTACTTCATGCCCTGCCGCACGCAAAGGGTCTGCAACATCTTTCCATAATGACCCATCATGCCATGCTCCGTGAATAAGAACTATTTTCATTGTTATTCTCCATATTAAAATTGCTTAAAAAAGCGTTGTTAAAAAATATCACTATTAATCTGCCTGCCTTTGCGTGATAGTAATGGCAACAGAACCAAGTGCTTGCATATCCGCACGGATATACTCGCCCGCTGAAAGCGTGTGCGCTTCGGTTGCCGCACCCGCTAAAATAATAGAACCCGCTTGCAAGGGTATTTGCATTTTTTCTGCAGCGCGCGCCGCCGCAATTAACGAGCGCACCTGCCTGATATGCGCGCTTTAAATCTTCAATCGTGCCAATGCCGGGTATCAATAATATGGTTAGTTTGGCGTGTTTAATCGTATCAGCAACCGCTTCTATCCATTCAATATCGCCATGAGAGCCAAACCCATAATTAAAAGAAGAACCTGATAAACCATCGCCATGTGCAATTTCGATTGCATTTACTTTAGCCTCATCTAATGCTTTTGCAATGGCGCGGGCATCTTCTAAACAACACTGATGCTTAACCGCATGCATACCATCACGCAAAGTAACATCTTGGATATATAATTTCTTGCTTAACTTATTCATACGCTTTTCCTGTAATATTTATCAACCCAAGCTTCCGCAGCAAAGCGTGCAGCTGAGGTCATAATATCTAAATTGCCAATAGTTTCAAACTGGACATCTTGCTTCAAACGATAACCCGGCACATATTGTTGAATTTTTGCAACCATTTTTGCAACTGAATCACGGATAGCCTGTTCATTTTCGGCATAAATAACTTTTTCAGTGGCTTGTTTTACCGCCGCTATCATTAAATCGCTGCCAATATTACCAGAGCCAATAATTGCACATTTCACTTTTGTCATGATACCCTCACTCAAAACAGGTTCGTACTGAACCCAGACCTTCTATGCGTGCTTCAAAAATATCACCCGCACTAGCAACGCACATAGGGCCAAGTGCGCCTGATAAAATAATATCGTTTTTTCTAAGCGGATATCCTGTTTTAGCCATGGTTTTCGCAAGCCATAAAGCGGCATTAAGCGGACTGCCCATACATGCTGCCCCAGCACCAACTGAAACAGGCTCACCTTGTTTTTCCATCACCATGCCACATAACCGTAAATCTATGTCGCTTAATTTGCGTGGCGACTGCCCCAACACAAACATTGCTGATGATGCATTATCAGCAATTGTATCAGTGATTTTAATATTCCAATCAGCAATTCTAGACCCGACAATTTCAAGCGCTACCACCGCATAATCAATCGCGCCAATCATATCAGCTATTGTTAGCCTGTCATCATCCATATCTTGATTTAGCATAAAGGCGATTTCAGCCTCGACTTTGGGTTGATGCAATTTAGAGTAATCGATGAAATCGCCATCGGGCACATCCATATCAGAAAATAACATGCCATAATCGGGTTGTTCTACACCAAGCTGTTTCTGCACTGTTTTGGCAGTAAGTCCAATTTTACGTCCAACCAATCTATGCCCTTTTTGCAAATGTTTTTGCGTATTGATTTCTTGCACCTGATAAGCCGCTTCAATATCGGAATCACCAATAATTTCGCGCACAGGGTTACATAATTGCCCATTTTGCCAAACATCCCATAGTGTTGTTGCTGATTCACCTGTGAAGGTGCGAAAATTAGGTGCAGCACGCGAAATATCTATGGTACGTGCTTGGAAATAAGATTTTCCAGTGTCGGCAATCTCGGCTTCAACAAAATCTTCAAAACGCTCTTCAATTTTATCAGCAATTTCATGCAAAAGCTTACAGCGTTGTGAGACGGGCATTTCCCCCCATTCCCCTTGCAATGATTGACGCGCGACGGCAACAGCACGCGCTACCAACGCTTCATCTGCCTCGCTAACATGCGAGATAATCGACCCATCAACAGGGTTGATATTGTCAAAATATTGCTCTGTGTCAATGAATGCACCATTTACGTAATTTTTAAGGATATGTTCAATCATTTGTAAAATTCCATATTTTTTGATTTCTGAAATCATCATAAGGGCATAGATAAAATAAAGAAAATGAATTATAATTATCCAGATATAGATATTACTTATAGCTGGAATCGATAGAGATGAAATTTAATAATTTAATGCGGTTACGTATTCGGCAGTTGCATATGCTGATTGTGATTAGTGAGGTAGGGAATATTCGTAAAAGCGCGGAAAAACTGAATCTGACACAACCTGCTGTTACCAAAGCTTTGCATGAGACGGAAAATTTTATGGAAGTTGAATTATTTGTCCGTAGCAATCGCGGCGTTATTCCAACATCTTATGGTAATATTCTGATTAATCATGCAAAAATAGTTATGTCACAGCTTAGCCATGCCTGCAATGATTTATCTGATTTGCAAACAGGGCATGGTGCTAAAATTGTTGTTGGTACTTTGATTGTGGCATCTAGTAAGCTTCTGCCCCATGCCATTCAGAATGTACAAAAACAGTATCCTGATATACGTGTGCATGCGATAGAGGGTGTCAATGATAAATTAATCCCAGCTCTGCTTAATAATGATATTGATTTAGTAGTGGGGCGACTTTCTGATTTTAGGTATCGTGACAATATAATTTGCGAGGCTTTATATAAAACCAATGCTGTCATTGTTGTAGGCGCCAATCATCCTTTGGTAGCACGCAAAAATTTGCACTTAAACGATTTGCTTGAATGGCGTTGGATTTTGCCCCCGAAAGGCACAACAGTACGCCGACAAATAGACAAAAGCTTCTTTGATGTTAATCTACAACCACCTGATGAAGCTGTAGAATCTGTTTCATTTTTACTTAATCAACGGCTGTTACAAAATACGGAGCTAGTTGGCGTTATGCCTTACGAGGTGGCACAAGAAATTATGGTAAAAGATAATATTCATATTTTGCCTGTAACATTACCAGAAACATCGGGTTATGTTGGCTTTTCAGTCAATCGCAACCGTACCTTGCCAGCTGTGGTTAGAATATTCATCAATATATTGATGGCATCAGCATCTGAACTTCACCCCAGCAATGATTTGCAGAAATAACTAATCGTTATTTTATAAAAATATTGTTCACAGAAAAGTAATGCTACAAATTGTTGGAGCGGGCGATGGGATTCGGACCCACGACTTCAACCTTGGCAAGGTTGCGCTCTACCCCTGAGCTACGCCCGCATGTTTTTTGTTTTCATCATATCAATATGATACAGTTTCATTCAAGGCAGAAATTTACACAAGCGCGCACCATTTGGCAAGTAAAATATGTGTTTTTATCTATAATTCTTGATTTTTGATACGTTTTGTCATCTCAGCCGCGCCTTCTGCACCTAATTCTAGTGCTTTTTCTAAATCTTTGAGTGCCTCTTGTGGTTTACCACTTTTATAGCGGGCAATCGCGCGATCCATATAAACCAAGCCAACATCTACATTCAACCCTAATGCATGGCGATAATCTGCAATAGCACCTTCATAATCACCAGCATTTGCCCTTGCTTTGCCACGATTATGGAAGGCGGCGGGATAATAAGGGTTAATCGCAATGGCACGGCTATATTCTTCAATCGCGCCTTGCACATCGCCTAATGCCACTTTGGCAATGCCGATACTATTATATGGGGTGGCATCAGCAGGATTATATTGCAATGCTTGGCGATAGGCTTCAATGGCTGCTTCATATTCGCCAATACCAGCGCGTTCCCAGCCAATATAGTGATAGTAATTTGCCTGCACCACAGCATGGCTGACATCATCATCTTTATGTTCTAACATATGAAGCAAAGCAAGCGGGGTAACGATGTTATTGTCGCTATTCTCATCAGTAGCATTATCCACATCAGAATCATTATTCGTGAATAATGCTTCTGTCTGTTCTGTTGCGATGATGATATTATCATCAGATAGCGTATCATCAGATAGTGTATCATCGATGGGGGTATCAATAGGCAATATGTTATCATTAGTAATATCGCCGATAGGGGTTTCGCTTATTTGTGGGTCGGGCGTTTCAGCCAATTGAATGATTTCTTCTTCAATTATCTCTTCTTCGATGATTGATTCTGTGATGATTGATTTTTCGATAATTTCTTGGTTAATGATTGTTTGCTCAATTTCCTCTTCTTTTTGAGCCAATTCTATTTGTTTTTGCTGATAGTCATTTTTGCGTTTTTGCTCACGTGCTATTAATTCCCTACGTTTTTCCATCCGTTCTTGCAGGATTTTTTGCTTTAAGTCTTTGTTAAATTTTACCAGATTATCTTCATATTCCTGTAGCGAGATTGCATAAGAATCGGTGCGATAAAATAATTGCTTTTTCGCATCATCGGTTAATTCAGTATTATTTGCTGATTTAGCTACTATCGGTTCAAAATTTGCTGATTCAGGTTTCTCATCAGCTAATTCTACAGAAGATTTTGCATTATTTTTGACGACCGCACTGGAACATGCCAACAATATCAACAAAATTGTGATAATAAAACTATGACGTAGTAACGTCATTCGCATCTCTCTTTTTCCTCATTTTTTAAATTATTGACTCTAGTCTAGCATGATTCGTTACGAAATAAAGTTTTTTTTAGCGTTTTTTAAATTTTTGTATCAGCTTCTGCCATCGCATTTGGTAGGTTTCGCCGCTTTTAGCAGGCATAAAAAACAGGCTTATGCCTATTATCAGCCACACAATGATGCCAATAAAAAACAATGTAGGGTTGCCTTCCGCCGATGCATCGGGGCTTATCCGAGTATCGTGCAAAAATACAACACGCCACAATACGCTTCGCCCCTTGCTAGCATCTAGCACCGTTATGATGATAATAATAAGGCCAACAATATTGAGCAACAGCCGTAATGTAAAAAATTTTCGTATTTTCATGATGCTTTCATAGCAAAACCATCATAAAACTGCAATGATTATTCTGATGTTTGCCATTATTCTGATGTTTGCCATTATTCTGATGTTTGCCATTATTCTGATTGTTGATTAAGCCGTTGCATGATTTCTTGCAGGCGCGAGAAAATCTGTAAATTCATCGGCAATAAGATACAGCATTCAAAAAATTCCCATGAATAGCTGATAATAATTACAATATCGCCAACACTGGCATTTTCAATCTGTGCGCTCAACAGAAGATTGATGACGATAAAAGCCGATTGAATGGTGAAAATTAGCCAGAATGAGATAGCTTCGGTATCGGAAAGTTTGATGTCAATTTTACGCAATCGTTGAATATGTAAGTTTAATTTAGATAGGTTTTGCAACCCTACGATTCGCACTTGTTGTTCGGCACGGTTATTTAGCATAGCATTTAAGCGAAAAAAACGCTTGTGAAACAAAGCATAGGCGGCAAGGGTAAGCGCCGACATGGCAATCACGCTGATGCCCAGATAGATATAAATCTGAAATAAAATCACGCCAATCACCAACATCTGAACAACGCCGCTCATGGCTTCGGGTATCTTTTTTTCTAAAAAATCTACCAATTCGCGCACCATATCAAGACGCGCATTCTGTGTGGATATAGGGAGATGCTGCTGGTTTTCTGCCAATTCCATTGCCAAAACTGCCTTAATATAGCCATAGGCGCGGGTATCGTAAAAGCGGCGCAAGGTTGCTAATATTTCAATGACAATAAATAAGGCGATAAGCCATAATAATGGCGTGAATGAAACAGTTAATAACCCATCAATTGCCTTACCAATTAGCAAAGTAACACATGCAATCATGGCATGTTCGATAAATACCAGAGTCCAAGTGAGACCGATTCTGATGTAAAATCTTTTGATAATGGCGCGTAGCGAGAGATGATACAATGGAATTTACCCCATTTTATTATTGGTGCTAAATCTTATTTGTTCGGTGCGTCATAATAAGTCCGATGGCGCAGGTGAGTAAATAGCCGCCAACCAACGAATATAATGTGCCATCATAAAGTTGCGATAATATTGTGCCGATAATGACCGAAATCATGGTTGCAAGCGCGGTAATCACCGAAGATGCTATGCCTGCCAAATGCCCCATCGGCAAGATTGCCATAGTTGTAAGATTGCTAACTAAAATGCCAGCAAAAAAAGCAGTGATATAGAGGAAAATCATCAAACTCCATAAAGGTGGTGAGCCATTGCCATAAATTGTTACCACCAAAAATATCGCCGAAACAATCACAACGCCAATAAAAGAATAGAGGGAAAGTGTTTTCATTTCTATTTTATCCACTAATCGCGTATTCACCAATGATGATACGCCAAAAAACAGCGCGATACTGGCGAAATAAAGCGGAAAATAATTGCCCGTATCATATTGATTTTGAAATATCTGTTGCGTGCTGTTCAGATAATTTAAGAAGGCCGCAAACATTAAGCCAAGTGCAACACTGTAGCCGATTGTTTTTTTATTGGCAAATATTTCGCGCATCGCTTGCATGATACTTTTTACTGAAAACGGGCGGCGATATTCAGGGTGTAGGGTTTCTTCCTGTCGCCACGCATACCAACATGTCACGATAAAGGTGAGCACAAGAAAGCTAACAAAAATCATCCGCCAACCGCTAAATAATAAAATCAACTGTCCAAATGCAGGCGCAATCGCGGGCATGGCAATAAAAACCAAAATGATGAAAGATGTAATTTTTGCTACCATCACGCCTTCAAATTTGTCGCGCACCATCGTAAAAGCTAGCACACGTGGCGCGGCAATGCCAAAACCTTGAATGAATCTACCAATCAGCATGGTAGTATAATCTTGCGCGATGATTGATAAGATTGTGCCAATGGCAAATAAACATAACGCAAAATAGCAGATTTTCTTGCGTCCGTAACTATCGGCAAGCGGTCCATAAATAAAAATACCACATGCCATGCCAACAAACACCACTGCGATAACCAACTGAATATCATTTGGATTGGTTAATTGAAAATCGGCTGCAATGGCATTGAATGCAGGTAGCATCGCATCAATCGTGAGCGATACCAGCGACATCATCGCTGCCATCAGCAACACAAATTCGGTTGGGTTGGTTATGTGTGGTTTTTTATTCATAGCATCATTGCCTATCAGTGAATTCACATAAACGCAAGTTAATTTCTGATATTAAGCAAAATAAACTTGCTTTTCGCGCTGATTTTCAGCAATAACATAATATGCAAAAAGACGACACACAAAGCCAATTAGAATGGCAGTTAAAGCCAGATTTGCAAAAGCAAGGGCAGACATCAAAAATTAATGGTATCAATCACAAAGGTGATACAGAAACATTTGCAGTGATTACCGAACGTCCGCTAACCCTATTTTTAAATGATATGGAGCTGATTACCAATATGAGCATTGGTGATTATCCTGAATATCTGGCAGTTGGTTATTTGTTTAATCAGCATATTATTAGTGATAAGGCGCAAATCGCCGCCATTGACCATGATGATGATTTAGGCGTGGTGGTGGTGCGAACCCATGAAAAGCTTGATTTTCAAAAAACGCAATCACGCAAAATTCGCACATCGGGCTGTGCACAAGGCACAATTTTTGATAATATTATTGACGAAATTAAAGGGCGTGTGATTGAAAATGATGGCAAGATTTATCAAAGCTGGTTGCTTGATTTGCAAAAGAAAATCAATCTTCAGCCCTCGCTTTATCTGCAAGCTGGGGCGGTGCATGGCTGTGTGTTATGTAAGGAAAATCAGCCACTGATTTATATGGAAGATGTGGGGCGGCATAATGCCATTGATAAAATCGCGGGCTATATGCTGATGCATGATATAGAACCGCATGATAAAATTTTTTATACCACTGGCAGACTAACATCGGAAATGGTGATTAAAACCATCATGATGAATATCCCGATTCTAGTGTCGCGTTCGGGCTTTACCGATTGGGGTGTTTCACTGGCACGTGATGCTGGTTTAACGTTAATTGGCAGAATGCGTGGGGAACGCTTCATGCTTTTATCAGGTGAACAAAGAATGGTGTGGGATGCTAAAACCGCTAAAGACTAAAAACGCCAACCATAAGTCAGCTTAAAGCCGTTATCTTCGGGGTTGAGCACTGCCCTAGAATCAGCAGCTGAGTTGAGCAAACGGGCATGTGTGAATTCAAAATTAAGAAATTGACGTTTTGTTAAAGCCTTATTAATGCTGATTTTATCTTCTGTTTCGTAAAAACTGCTATTGATAGCACTATTAGGATATTGCGGAATAATACCAAACCATGCATTAAGATAATTTACATCAGCATATTTAATAAAACGGGTAAGATAAAATTTGGTATTATAAGTTTGCAAAAAACGGATGATAATACCAAATTCGGCATGTTGTCCTTTATGTGAATTTTGCAACCCTGTTTCTAATTTCCACTCGGTTTCGGTGGCTATCCAATCGCGCCACAATCTTTGACGATAAAAAATACCAATATAGCTTTCGCTATTAACAAAATCAACATTGGTGTTTTTCACATCAACTTGTCCTCTGCCAGCTGTTACTTCGTTAAAAATACTGATATGGCTGATAATGGCATCATCAATATCTTCTTGGTTTTCTTCTACAAATAATCCAGTTTTGTAGTTTTGGGGCGGCGCGCCCTCAAAGAAAAATATCCATTGCTGATATTTCATACCATAGTTAAAATCTGTTTGGGTATAGGCATTGGTATAATATTGACGGCTTTCAAAAGAGCCAAAGAATTCTAGCGAATAAGGTTTTTTTTGATAAAATTGCGCCTGTGCATGATGTGGTATGATGATAAAACACAGAATGAATGCTGTTGTGAACAGCATTTTGAATAATTTACAATTAAGATAAAACATACTTGGTTATTAGCAAATAATATGCAAAAATAGAGTGTTCAGTATAAGAAATGGGGATGATATGGCAATTAAGATATTATATGTGATTTTATCGGGCGGGCAGGCGCGAAGAATAGGCGGTAAGTGCAAGCTATTGCTTGATATTGGCGGCATGGAAAATGATAGCACGCCAAATGATGATATGTTGGTGCTAGATTATGTGTTAAGGCTAATACCAACACAAGCAGTGACAGAAGATGCAATCTTGTTGAATTGCAATGATGCGCCTGATAAACCAGCACTCACAAAAGCATTGCAAGATAGAATCGGTAAAATTGTTGCCGTCACCACTGATATGCCAGAATTTATGGGGCAGGGACCATTGGCAGGCTTGCTTGCCTCGCTTGATTATGCGCGTCGCCATCAGTTTGATGCTGTTATCACTTTTCCGTCTGATACGCCTTTTATGCCTGAAAATCTTGTCACAAAATTGCTGGAATCATCTGATAATGGGCGCAAGATTGTCTCGGCTTTTTCTAACGGGCGCGTGCATCCAGTGGTATCGCTGGTGTCGATACAATATCACGATGCGCTTTATGATTATCTGGCAAGTGGTAACAGAAAGATACAGCCTTTCTTTGAGGCGCATGATTGGCGAATCATAAAATTTGACAAGATAAAATTTGACCAGATAAAATTTGACCAGATAAAATTTGAGATGCAACAAGCAGGTGATGAAAGTTACGACCCGTTTATTAATATCAATACGGAGGAAGATTTGCAGACCGCACGAAAAATAGCGACTGCGCTAAAAATTAGGTAGGGAATAAGATTGAGTGGATAATCGCCAGATAGGCAGGCAGAAGTAATGACTTACTTGAAGCCTTGACGCGCCTTAAAACGTGGGTTTTTCTTGTTAATCACATAGACACGCCCACGCCGCCGAACAATCTGGCAGTCTTTATCACGTTTTTTCAATGTTTTTAATGAGCTAGCAACGCGCATTTTCATATTCCTAAATTTTTAAATAACAAAAAAACCTTATAAACGATTTCACCATTGCTTGTCAAGTGGTGGTGATGAAAAAGGTGTGTTATGTGTAATATTAGCTAAAATTTATACATCTAAATCGAATTGGTTATCAGATGGTGATATAATACTTAAATCATATTCATTACATATTTTTCCGCTCTGTGTTTCAGCAGATAGCGTTAAAAGTGGTACCTTACCACCTTTCTTGGTATTATCTCTTGTATGAAATTCATCCACCTTATAAATTATAGCAGTAGCTAAATGAATTGCATCCCCTAAATCCATCATTTTTCTACTTTGCTGATTGTTATTATTGGGCGTAAAATAAAAATCTCTTATATCTTTAGCCAACCATAAAATATTAGGAGTCATATCAATACTACCCATATATGTATTATCAAACAGGTTTGAAAAATCATCCCTGTTAGAACCTTTTGCGCTCAATTTACTTGGCAAGACTTCTAAATGTGTAATTGCAGATGTTATGATACGGTTCTGTTGTTTTTGATTTTCTAAAATTATTTTTTTAATTCCTGCATGTTCTTCCTCTGGTTTTTGTTCATCACAAAGCCATTCATAAAACATACATGAATCCCAATAATAAATCTTTTCCCTACTCATCTAATAGCTCATTCCAATCAATTTGCGGCTTTTCATACCCTTTAAATATTCCTTTCATATTTATTAAATGTTTCTTATTTTTATCATCAGGAATGAGTTTTATATCTGTCGCATTAACTGATTTTGGGAATGGGGAATCCTTTTCGTAAAAAATAACACCACTAACATTTACATTTTTAAATAAACAGTCAGGTATTTGATTTTTTATATTTTCATCAAAAATGCACTTTACGTTTTGCGCTCCATAATGTGGCACTATAATGAAGTCTTTTTTAATGTCATTAACGGCTCTTAATTCACCTGTTATAGAGCCAGTAGATGTGCCCTTATACCATTGCTTGTTTGTTAAAGCATCGTCTTTTTCAATGGCGAGTTTTTTAGCATTCTCTAAAAAAGAATCATCAAATTCTATAGGGTCAAAAGAGCCATTTATCCAACATTTTCTATACCCAGCATTTTCTTTTTTTGTTGCAATAGCTATAAAACTCTTTGCAATAGTTTTCGTTATTCGTGCATCGGTTGGTTTGCCGTTAGCAATATTTTGTGTTTGTTCTATACCCCACATAAAAGCGGGAACTGGGTCGTAGTCTTGAAGCTTCGGTGTAGGAGCAATAGAAAAAGAAGTAGGATTTACTTTTTTAGCATCTACAATTTCAAAAACTGTGTTTGTTTGAGTGGTTTTATTATATGCTCGTTCTAGCCTCTCAAGTAATACCTGTAACTCCCTTGCTTTATCAATAAAGGAATCAAATGTAACATTGCCATTATGGTTGGCATTTCCATCAAGATATAATGTAAGACCTGTATTCTTATTGCTCATTGTTATTACCTATGATTTTTCACTTTATTGTTACAACTGATTCGTAAGAATCAAAGCACCTGTAATGATTTTTATACTTATCAGGCGTGTCATTAATGCCGTCAATCAAGCGTAGCATTCCGCTAGCCTTGAATTGCCATACCCTTTCCCTATTGTAATCACTCATGATGCTATCAACCTTTTACACGGCAATATTTTATCTTGCATACTGCTTATAATATAAGGCATTTGCATTATTGCGTCAATCTGTTTGTTGTCAGCTTCCTATAAAAACAATATTGGCATAAATCTTGCTTGTATGGCAATAACAATAATAATTTATGACAATGACAATGACAATATAAGGATGAGGAAAAATGGTTAGCACCGTTTCTACAGCAGGCAAGGTTCTGTTTAATATTCGCAATATTCACCGCCAACAGCAGCAGATTGCGGATAAGTCGATTCAGTATCAGACGGGACAAAAATATCAAGATATTTCCAAATATGGCAAAGATTTGCCGATTGTGCTTTCATATCGTCAAGAAATACATGAAAGCAAGCGATTATTAGCCAATAATGAAGCGGTGATTAATAATTTGAAAGCAACCGATACTGTATTAGAACGGCTTGAAGAAGTTATCGGCACATTGCGAACGTCGCTTGAGCAAGGGCTTGGCTTTGATTCGCGTATCGACCCCGATTCTTATACCAACTGGCGCGATGCCAATCAAACGCAAGCCGATGATATTTTACACGAAATCACCGATTTATTGAATAGCCGCGTTGGCAGACGCTATCTGTTTTCTGGCACACGCTATGATACCCGCCCTGTAACGCGGTTAGACCAGCTTGATGATGGTGATTTTTATGCCTCTGCTGGGCCGCCATCAGTGCCGCTTACTTTTGCTGAATTTAATCCAGACCGCACAGCGAATGAAATTCCCGATTATGATGTTAATAGCACGCCCAATATTATCCCTGGTACCCCGCCATTTACGTTTGATGTTGATGCGGATTCACATAGAAGCAATTTATTCCATACGGGTGATGCTTCGGTGCAGGAATATGGGGTAAACAGCAATGATGAAACGCTGACACGAATCATTTATGTGGCACGAAACTATAAGCAAGCATTACAAGAACCTGACCAAACCACACGTGAAAACTTCTTGCGCGCCGCCATTACTGAGCTTGAGGTTGCGGATGGTGGTTTGCAAGTTTTACGGCAGCGTGAAGGCGCAAGATTGCAAAATCTATTGCTGTTAAAGGAGAGTGAAACCGATCTTAACAATTTTCGTGAGAATTATTTGGCAGAATTGGTGACGGTGGATAAAGAGACTGTCTCTATTGAATATGCCGCGCTTAACAAACAGCTTCAGGCGAATTTCACATTAATTGCACAGCAATCAAGGCTGAGCCTTGCGAATTACTTATAGATGAATTATTTTTTAGATAAAATAGTTGTTATGATTGCAATAATCACTAAATTTTCATATAATAGAGAACTTATTTTAGGGAATTGAGGTAAATCAAATGACCAACCCATATGCAGCCCATCAAAGACGAGCCCTTGCGACTGACAAAAATCAAAATGTTGAAGCATGGGCATTACTTGAACTAGCGCGCAGGCTAGATGGCTTAAAAAAGACTGCTGATGATAAGAAAGAAATCATGCGGATTGTGCGGATGAATTGGCAAGTATGGACGGTGTTTCAATCGGCACTGCTTGACCCCGAAAATCCCCTACCTGCTGAGATTCGTTCTAATTTATTGAATTTAGCAAATTTTATTGATAAACGCTCAATCGATTTGCTGGCGCGTCCCAATATAGAGCAAATTGATATTCTAATTCATATCAATCGCAATATTGGTTCTGGGCTGATGGGTGATAGGGGCGACGGGGTGCCACCCGAACAATTACCCGAACATATGCAAGGGCAACCTGCAGGGCCTCAGCTTGAAACTGAAGAAAGCAAGCAAGCCTATGCACAGCAAACAGAACAACAGAATAATAATCAGCCCAATACCAACGAATCTGGCACAACAGGGCAAACCAGTATAGAAGTGTAATGCAGGTTTACTTGTCTTGCGTTTGCTATCATTTCTTTTTACTAGGGTTTTGCTTGTGATTTTATCCCGATTAAATTTTTATAACATTATTTTATTTGCGCCATTAGTCTCGCTTCTAGCATTCTCGCAAGTGGCACAGGCGGAAGCGACCCATCAACAATTGCAGGCACAGATTATTCGGTTAGAAACGATTGGCTTTTTGATTATGATTGCCTTGCTGGCATGTATTTTATTTGTGCTCGTCTATGTTGAACGTGCCATTAAAAAACTCGCGCGTCTCTCATTGGCTGGCAATATCCGTAACATGCCGATAGATATGCGGGGCGAATCAGTCCAAAATGAATCAGTAATGAATCCTAAAGCTTTTGATGAAACGATATTTGATGAAAATATATTGCGTTCTGAACAACGAAAAACGCCAGAAGCGCAACATGCTGAAAAAATTCAATTAGCATTAGGCAATGATGAAACCCAACAAAATTATTCTACTCAAGATGAATCTGGCCAAGATGATGCTCCAAAAATGCAAGATATCCAGTTTGAAGGGGTGTTGGCAATGGATGGCGCAACAGATGCTAGCGGTGGAAATGCCACTGATGATATTAGCAATTTGCCGGGTATTGTGGCGCAATGCGCTTTTCCTGAATCGCTAGAAGCATTAAGGCAAGTAAAGCCTAGTGGCACTTCCGAACATGATTTATGGCGATGGGTGCAAGATGTATTACTGCATTTGCCGAAATATGGGCTTAAAAATGATAGCACAATGATGTTGCCTGAAAACCAAGAAGATTATCAGCTTCACCATAGGTTAGAGCAAGGCTTGCGCTATTTTAATATGAATCAGTTTTCTGATGCCCTACAGGAATTTTTTCAAGTAACGCTTCGTTCTGAAAATATGGTGCAACAATTATCGGCTGATTTTATGAAAATGCAAATCCTATTTCGGCTGGAATTATGGGTTGATGCTAACGAAATAGCGAATAAGATTATTGGCAAATATCATAAAATGAAACCAAGTGATTTGGTATCGGTGGCATTTGCTACTGCCTATATGGTGCGTGGCGCGCATCGTATGCAATTTTTAGATGATGAAGATGGCGCACGTGGTGATATGGATAAGGCCATCAGCTATACGGTGAATATGGATAATCACGATATGCTAATGGCAAGTGTGATGATGCATGCCCATCTATTCAAGGTTGCGCTTTATGCGCGCAGTAACCCTGCCACATCGCTTAAAGCCATGCAGACAATTTTGCGGCTTTTTACTGAAACGGTTATTCCAGAAATTCAAACTGTGCGCGATACTATTAAAGAATTCTTTTAGGGGTTACACGCCCAACCATTGATGATGCAATTCTTGATTGGTACGCAAAGCATTGCTACTGCCTTCCCAAACAATCTGGCCGCGACTCATCAGGCTAACATTATCGGCAAGGGTGAGTGCAAAATTAAGATTTTGTTCTACCAGCAAAATCGTTAAGCCTTGTTGTTTCAATAACAGTAATTGCTGTAGAATTTGTTGAATAATAATCGGTGCTAGCCCTTCGGTTGGCTCGTCAAGCAACAAAATATGTGGATTGGTCGCTAATGCCCGCCCAATTGCCAGCATTTGTTGTTCGCCCCCTGAAAGCTGATGGCCACCATTATTCATACGATATTTAAGGTTAGGAAAAAAGTTGATGATTTTTTGGATTGTCCATACAGAATCTTTGCCCGCTAATCTGCTTGCCATTTGCAAATTTTCACGCACCGTTAATTGTCCAAAAATATCACGCGTTTCTGGCACATAGGCAATGCCTAATTTGGCAATATGATATGGTTTCATCATATTAATGCTTGTATTGTTAAAAGTGATATTGCCCTGTAATAGTGGCAAATGCCCCATAATTGTTTTTAATGTGGTGGATTTGCCAACCCCATTCCTGCCTAATAGCGCATGCACCTTGCCTTGCTTAATGCTAAGATTAACGCCATGCAATATTTGAGTTTCGCCATAGCCACTATGAATATTATCAAGCTGAAGCATTTTTATCCCAATCGCCTAAATAAATATCGCGCACTGTTTTGTTGCCTTTGGTTTGCTGCGGCGTGCCTTCAAATACTATTTCACCAAAATTTATCACGGTGATTTTATCGGCAATGCTGAAAGCAATATCCATATCATGTTCAATAATAATGATGGTTAAATCTTTCGGCAAATCATGCAACAAGCGTTGAAAACCTTCTATCATGGCGGGACCTACGCCTGATGTTGGCTCGTCCATTAATAACAGGCGCGGGCGTGATGCTAGCGCAATGCCCACTTCCAACTGCCTGCGATTGCCATAAGAAGCATGTTTCACCTGCATATCTAATAAATCAATCAGCCCCACTTGTTCGGCAGTTTCGATAACAATCTGCATCACGGCTTTATCAAGAAAACTATCCCGTAATGACGACGCTTTGCCTTGCGATGCGGTGGCGGCAAGGACAAGATTTTCGCGCATGGTAAGGGCTTCAAATAAATTGTTCTTTTGATAGCTTCGCGCCAGCCCAGCATTAGCGCGCATGGCAACCGATTGCGAGATAATGGATTTTCCCTCTAACAGAATATCGCCAGAATCAACTGGAATCGTGCCTGCAAGCAGATTAAAAATAGTGGTTTTACCAGCACCATTAGGACCTAACAACACGCGCCTTTCGCCTTTTTCTAGCGTGAATGAGATATTTTTCACCACCTGATTACCGCCAAATGCTTTGCATATTTGCCTTACTTCAAACATTATCTTTATCCTTGATATGTTTGCCCAATAGCTTCGTTAATTTTGGCAGAATGCTATATTCAAATTCTCCGTATAGACCGCGTTTTCCTAATAAAACCGTTACCACTAGCAAAATGCCAATCACCATATGCCAATGGTCGGTGAAGGCAGAGGCTTGCGATTTTAGCAAAACGAAAATAATCGCGCCTATCAGCGGGCCAACCAATGTGCCAAGCCCACCCAGAATCAGCACAATCAACACATCGCCTGATGATGTCCAGAATAATAAACCGGGCGATATAAATAAAATATGCTGTGCTGCCAAAATACCCGCAACACCTGCCAATAAAGATGAAAACCCCATCGCCCATGTGCGGTGCATCACTGTATTAACGCCTAGTGCGCGCATACGCTCCTCATTTTGATGAATGCCACATAGAGTGCGCCCAAATGCTGATTGCAATAAAAATGAGGCGGCAAAATAAACCGCTAGCACCAGCAATAAGGCGTAAATCACAAACACGAAAGAATGATTCATATCAATTCCGATAAAGCTTAAATCAAATCGCTGTAAGCCCGCCATACCATCATCACCGCCCATCCAGCGCGACTTAAACGCGATGGTGTAAAGCATCTGCCCAAAAGCAAGCGTTGCCATGATAAAGAAAATACCGCCAATCCGCCCCGTAATCCGCCCGATAACCGCGCCAACAAGGGTTGAAGATATAATGCCAAGCAGTGCAGATGGCAAGGGGGGCAAGCCAAATTTGACAATCATCACGCCATAGACATAAGCCGCAACGCCCATAATCGCGCCATGTCCCAGCGATACCATACCGCCAAAGCCTGCCACAATATCTAAACTGATGGCAAGGATTGCCAATATCGCGATTTCGGTCACTAGCTCGCCTGCATAATAGCCGCCCAACGTGCCATATAGCAACAAGCCTATTATGGCAAGGGCGAGAATTGATAAACGGCTTTTGGTTTGATAAAACATATCAGTTTCAATTTCTTGCGGGTAGCAAGCCTTGCGGGCGCAAAATTAAAATGGCGGCAAGTAAAATATAGCTGGTAACAGCAGCGATTTGCGGAAAAAATACCGCGCCAAATACTTCAAGAAAACCAACAATGAACGCGCCCAATATAGCACCTTGCAGACTGCCCAACCCACCTATCACCACCACAATTAAAGCGGGTATCAAAATATCAACGCCCATGCCAGTGGTGGCAGCAAATACTGGCACAGCAACAATGCCTGCCAGCCCTGCCAATGCACAGCCAATACAAAATACAGTAAAAAATAACTGTCCAACATTGATACCTAAAGAAGCCGCCATCGTTTCATTTTCTACCGAAGCACGGATAATTGCGCCGATTTGCGTGCGGTTAAGTATCAGCCACAAAATGCCCATCATCAATGCGCCTAGCCCGATAATGAACAAGCGATATGTAGGGTAGGTAACATTTAATAAATCAGTGGTGCCAACAAAAATTGTCGGTGTATCTAGCCCTAATTCAACATCGCCCCAGATGATACGTACCAATTCAATAAAAATCAGTATCAGTCCAAATGTTACCAGCACTTGGCTCATATGCCCTGCATTGCGTAGCCTATCAAGCAATGCCCAATACAGCAACGCCCCGATTAATGCCACCATCACGGGCGCAAGCGCAAAGGCAAACCAGTAATTGCCAGTGGCAGTGGCAATGGAAATCCCGATATAAGCACCCATCATGTAAAGCGCACCATGCGCCAGATTGATGAAATGCAGCAACCCGAAAATCACGGTTAGCCCGATAGAAAGTAAAAATAACAGCATGGAATATTGCATCGCATTCAGCAACTGCAAAATGATAAAATCGCTATTCATGATGTTGCCCTTATATTAAGTGATAAAGGGATCATAGAGGCAGTATCCGATAATAGATGAAGACTGCCTATTAATAATCATTACAATTGACAGCCATTTGGTGCATCACGGACATTTTTCACTGTATCAATCATTTTTTGCGTCAGCTTGCCATTTTCTTTAACAGTTTCGTAAACATAAATATTCTGCACAATATTATTTGTTTTCTTATCAATAGAAAGCGGACCACGCGGACCAGTATATTTGACTTTGGTAAGATTCTTCGCGATTGATTTTCTATCTTTACCGCCTGCTGATACAGCGCGCATCAGTAATTGTGCGGCATCATAGCCCTGCACATCATATTCCGATGGCATACGGTTATATTTTTTCTGGTAGGCGGCAACAAATTTTTTGTTTTCTGAACTATCAAGCGTTGGCACATAATGCAATGATGTTTTAACCCCAACAGCCGCATCGCCCTGTGCTTCCACATAGAGTGTCGAGGTTAAAAAACCCGAACCATAAAGTGGTGTTTTAATCGCATATGACCCATATTGCTTAACGAAATTAATCGCCTCACCACCTGCGTAAAACACATAAATGCCATCAGCACCAGATGCGGCGGCTTTGGTGAGATAAGCACCAAAATCTTTGGTTTGCCCAAATGGTGTATATTCCGACCCAACAATTTTACCACCTGCTGCTTGATAGGTTTCAGCGAATGATTCTATCATTTGATGCCCAGCGGCATAATCAGGCGCTAATGTATAAACAGAATTGATGCCTTGCTCTTTAAGCCATGGTCCCATCGGGCGGTTAATTTGTCCGTTAGAAAAAGAAACGCGCACAATATAAGGCGAACAAGATTTGCCAGTGGCGTGATTATTGCCCGCATTGGCAACAATCAGTGGCACTTCGGCATTATCAACAAAATCCCGTAATGCACCAAGCACACCCGAAGAAATAATGCCCACGATAACATCTACCTTATCTTGCAACACCAATTTACGAGTTTTGGCAAGCGCGATTGGTGGCTTCACTTCGGTATCTTCACGGATGATGGTGAATTCATCGGCGCGACCTTCTTGTTCTAATGCAAACTGAAAACCATCAGTAATGCTATTGCCCATCACGGCATAGGTGCCAGAATAGGGCAGTAAAATGCCTACTTTAACTTTTGTTTCAGCAATTGCATTGCCAGCGAATGATAGGCTTACAGTTATGCCAATGGCAAACGCAAACGCTATCGATTTTATATTAAATATTCTCATCGATATCCTCATAAATTAAAATTTTATATTGAAAAAAGATGAACTGATAATACAATATGTGATAGATAATGTAAAGCAATATCTAGTATTAAATCTACATTATATAATAAATTATCACCATAATTCTAGCTATTGAGTGTTGCCCAATAATAGCAAAGCATGTTACAAATAATAATGAAAAATATATTATATTGAGGGGGGAGATGAATCATGCTTGATTTTGATGAAATTTATAAAATATTAGAAAATAATGGCAGCGAACAATCGCGCAAAATTTATCTAAAACATGGCGCAAAAATGCCGATGTTTGGCGTCAGCTTTAAGGTGCTAGGGGATTTACGCAAAAAAATTAAAATCAACCATCCATTGGCAGAACAATTATGGCAAAGCGGTAATACCGATGCCAGAATCTTGGCGTTGATGGTGGCAGACCCCGCACAGATGACTCTTGCAAAAGCTGAAAACTGGCTGGGTGATGAAAATGTTTTTTACATGCACTCTAATTATATGGGCGGGCTGATGGCAAAATCTGATAGTGGCATGGCGTTATTTGAAAAATGGTCAAAAAGCGATAAGGAACTTTTCAAACATTGCGCTTACGATACGCTCTCTACCATGCTGAAAAATGGCGTTATGATTCCAAAAGAAAGAATGTTGAAAATTGTGCAAACCATTATTGATGAAATTCATACATCACCGAACCGTGCGCGCAACGGCATGAATATGAGCCTGATTGCGATAGGTGTTTATGGCGAAGGCATGAAAGATGTGGCGATTCAAGCAGCACGTAAAATCGGCAAAGTTGAAGTTGATCATGGCGATACCAGTTGTAAAACCGCCGATGCCGAAAGCTATATCTTGAAATCAATCGCGCATCATGATAAAAAAAAGGTGGCGAAGAAAACTGCCAAAACTGCGTAATTATCGTTGCAAAACATAAATATTGTAGCGTGTTGTATCACCTAACCATGCTGGAAAATCGGTGATTTTTTGCATTTTATCGCCATATTGTGCTTGTAGTGATTGCCATGTTGCATTATTGATTTGGCTACGCCAAAATACCGTAAAATCATAATCATCGGGGTTCCATTTATCGGTTTGGATACATTTTAATTGTGCGGTTTGTTTTTCTAAATCTCGCTTGTAGCATGGCTGAAAAGAAGAGAGATGAAAGGCAGGAGTTGATGTTGACTCTATTTGCGAGATAAGAAGCTTAAAAATCCACAGATGATAATATGCATTATTTGTCTTGTAATAGAAAATTTTATTACTATCAGAATAGTTGAGTGGTAAATTTTGTTTGGTTTGCGTTATCTGATATTGTCGGGTTTTATATCTTTGCAAATCTGCAACAAGGTTTTGTGTGCTTTTTATTGTATCAAACACAATAAAACTAGCAATCAGGAAAGTAAGAACTAATCCTGCATTTTTTTGCCATTTGATATTTTTAAGATAATAGCAAGCGGCAAGTAAAATACTGAGTTCGGCAATGCAGTAGTAATACAACAGATTGGAATTAAGATAACTAACTGTTAAAGCATAAAACAGCCCACCGAAAAAAAGCATTAATGAAAATTGGTGTTTTTGAATGTTTTTATAATCAATAATATAGCCAATAATCATTAAAATGATGAGTGCAAATAAAGGATAATTTTGCAATTTATTGAATATATAAGGAAGGTAGGCACTATCGGTTGCACCATAAATTTCAGCACTAGGGTGAAATATAAAGGCAAAAATAGCCCATAGGCTTACAAAACATAATGATAATATCAACAATAATATTTCTATTGGTTGTTTGCGAATAAAAGGAAGAGGGGACATAATATCAATCAATTTAAATTGCTTGTGATAAAGATGAAAACAAAATGATATGAATGCCAAACTTGTGAAATAGATGAAAATTGGTTCCTTAAAATAAAGCGCAGTATTGCCACAAATGAAAGCGAATAATAAATAAATTGGTTTTTCAGTTTTAAAAAAATGAATGAAGCAATAGAGAAATACGATTATTAAAAATAGAGTGTCCCTATCATTCATGAGCATACTGCTGAAAGGCATAAAAAATGATGTGTTACTGATAATGATAGCAAGTGTAATAAGCCGTAGCGCTAATTTCTCAAATGGAATGATATAAAATAGAAGATAGGCAGCGATGAAATATTGTGCCGTTATTAGAAAAAATGGAATATTCAAATTGCAATTGGTTGCTGTCAATAATGGGGCGAGGATAGTCCATTCTTGATGGGCAAGGGCAAAAAAGCGGTTTTTCCAAAAAGTTTGAAACTGAATTCTTTCAAATTTACACGCGATATCAGAAATATAGTAAACCGAATCAAAATGCTTAAAACCAATTGGAAAAAAATTATACCATATTATTAGCGCACCAATTATCAGCAATATAAGATAAGCAATATAGTCAAATATTGATTTCGGCTTGAGTGAAATAGTGCCAAATTGTGAAAAGAATGTTTTTTCAGCTTGATAGATATTTGGCAAATTATTTTTGATTAATAAATAAAAAATAATAATGGCAATATAGCTACTGCCAATTCCTAGCAATAATAATTTTTCATCTAAATAAAGCGGTGACATTGTTTTGGCCTATTTTTCGCTTAATAATTCATCAATCACATAAAGCGGACGTTGCTTCACTTGCTGATAAATCCTGCCGACATATTCGCCAATAATGCCAAGCGCAATCATTTGCACCCCGCCTAAAAATAATATCCCGACCATGATAGATGTATAGCCCGGCACAGCAATATCTAAAAATAATTGCTTATAGATCAAAAAAGCACCATAGCTAAAGCTTAATAAGGAAATGATGAATCCTGCAATAAACACCAGCCGAATAGGTGCGATTGAAAAAGAAAAAATACCGTCAAGGGCATAGGCAAACATTTTTTGGTAATTATATTTTGTTTGTCCATATTGTCTTTTATCACGCCGATAGTGAATGATTTTTTTACGAAAGCCCGACCAATTTAATAATGCTTTCATAAAACGATGCTGTTCATTGAGCGCAGATATAGAATGCAAGGTTTTTTTATCTAACAGGCGAAAATCACTGGAATGTTTGGTAATAAATTTTTTGCTGACAATTCTTGCAAAACACCAATAGAACAAATTTGCGGTTATGGTTTTTAGCAATGGGTCGTCACGTGTGTCACGCAATGGTATTACCATATCATAACCATTTTGCCAGTGCTTTATCATTTCTTCCAACAGATAGGGAGGGTCTTGTAAATCGGCATCCATCGGCACGGTGGCATCGCCATTACAATGGTGGAGCCCAGCAGTTAAGGCAGCCTCTTTGCCAAAATTGCGCGCTAATTTGATAATTTTAATGCGCTTATCTTTTTGGTGATAGGCTTTTAAGAGCGCGAAACTATCATCAGTTGAGCCATCATCAACCGCGATGATTTCCCAATTTTCAGTTATTTTGGCAAGCGCCGCTTTCACTTCAGTAAAATATACATCAATCATGCCACCATCTTGTTCGTTATAAAATGGCGTGACAATACTAAGTTTGAAATCTTTAGGGCGCATCAATATACCTTAAACATGATACCACAATATATTATAGCGTAAACTATAATAGAAATCTTATGCAAACACAAGTTTTCATAATTGCATTGCATGATGTTTTTATGGTAGTAACAAATAAAAAGGAGATAAGAATGTTTGAAATGATTCCAACCATGCGGATGCGTAATTCGTGTTTTTTTGAAGCCACTGTCGCCGAAGGCGTTAGCGGTTTTTGCCACTATAATTATATGCTACTACCAGTAGGCTATGGCGACCCTGATGCTTGCTATCACCGTTTGATGAATGGTGTGGCGATGTGGGATGTGGCGGCGCAACGGCAGGTGGAAATTACTGGCCCTGATGCAGCGCGGCTCACGCAAATTTTAGCACCGCGTGATATGTCAAAATGCGTGGTCAATCAAGGCAAATATGTCGCAATTTGCAACCATGCAGGCACAATTATTAACGACCCGATTATCTTGAAATTAGCCGAAGATAGGTTTTGGCTATCGATTGCTGATTCTAACATGCTATTTTGGTCGCGCGCCATTGCGGCTGAACGCGGGCTAAAAGCCAGCATTACCGAACCTGATGTGTCACCATTGGCGGTGCAGGGGCCACAAGCCGAAAATGTGGTGGCGCATTTATTAGGCGATTGGGTGCGCGAATTGAAATATTTCTGGTTTAAGCCAGCCGAAATTGAAGGCATTCCGATGATGGTGGCGCGTTCGGGTTGGTCAAAACAAGGTGGGTTTGAACTTTATTTGATGGATGAAAGCAAAGGCACACAATTATGGAATTTGGTGCGCGAAGCAGGTAAAGGATGGGATATTGGTCCTGGCTATCCTGATGCATGCGAACGTATTGAAAGCGGCTTAATTTCGTGGGGCGGTGATAGTGATGATACCACCAATCCATTTGAAATCGGCATGGGCAAATATGTTGACCTTGATGTGCCAGACGAGGTGATAGGAATTCAGGCGTTGCGTGAAATTAAGCAAAATGGAGTGCGGCGTCACAATCTTGGGCTAGTGCTTGATGAGGGCGCGCCATTAACAGCATCGCACCGATATTGGTATCCGATTATGGTTGATGGGCAGAAAATCGGCGATATGACCAATGGTGTTTTCTCGCGCAAATTACAGCGTAATATTGGTTTTGCTTTGGTGGCAACGCGCTATCAAAATGGCGATAGGGTAGAATTGCATAAAGATAATCAGGTGATTAAAGGCACGTTAACAAATTTGCCATTTTAGCAAATCTGCCATTTTAGTGTTAACTTAAAGAATAATATAGCTGGTATAAGCGCCGATTGCCGCAACAAGCACCACCACCGCATCATAGCCTGCGCTTATCATAATCATTTTTCGTGAATGCCCAAAAAACATGCAAGCGGCAGTTTTCATAGATACTAGCGTTAGCAACGGCACCATTAAAGCCATGACGATATTACCGCCCGTTAGCGAGAAAATTAAAAACACCATATAGGTAACAGAAAAAATAAAGAGAAATTGTATCACCATCGGAGCGAGGGTCATTTTATAATCTTCAGCAGTTCGGTGCGGCTGTTCTTGCATCCATGCTGTGCCAAAACCTTTAGCATGATACCAAAATGCGCCGATGGCAAAAGCAATCATTGCAGTAAGTAATAGTGCGATATAAATCATTGCTTTATCCCTATTTATCATTTGTATGATGGTGGGCCAGGGAAGACTTGAACTTCCGACCCCACGCTTATCAAGCGTGTGCTCTAACCAACTGAGCTACTGGCCCTTAACCGTTGATGATTTTACAGCGAAATGATAATGAGTGCAATAGCTGTTTTTAATAATTGTTATTTTATTTTGTTACTATGTGTAATGATATATGATATATCGTTACTATGCACTTTATTTTATTGTAATAAACATTTATAATATAGTTGATTTTTGAAAAGGTGGGTATTTAATGAGAATATTTATATCATTAATGATGGTGGCATTGTTATCGGGCTGTGCGGCATTTAGCAAACAGCATAATGAATTTCATGCCGAATTTCGACAGTTCTCATCTGAAGAAGCGGCAATTGCGCGTGCTGAAAAATTTGAAACAGATGAAAAAGCAAACAAAATTTTACATTTACAAGAACAAGCCAGACTCTACCATATTGGTGGTGATTATGTGACCAGCCGCGAAAAATTAGCTGAGGTTTTAGAATTTTATCGCGACAGTGATTATGATGCGATTATCAATACAGGGCGTTTAGGCGCGAACGCAGGTGCGCTATTAACCAATGATAAGGTGATTCCTTATAATGGTTCGGATTATGAACGTATCTATTCAAGACAGATACAGGCAATGAATTATCTGGCGTTAGGTGATGTAAGCGGCGCAATGGTAGAAGTGCGCGCGGCAGCGAACGAACAACGCTTTGCCGCCGAAGCGCGTGATAAACGCGTTGATGAAGCGGTTGACGAAAAACGCGTAAAAATGTTGAATTATGTTGATAAGAGCCAATTAAATATTTTAAGCGAACTTGCAGGCGATAAGCGCAATGGTTTTTTAAGCAGCTATATGTATTATTTTTCAGCACTTCTGCGCGAAGCAACAGGTGATGCCAATGCCGCCTATATTGATTATCGGCAAGCATGGCAGTTGGTGGCACCTAACCGTTATTTAGGCAATAATGTGGTGCGGTTGGCAGAGCGCTATGATAGAGGCAATCAGCAACGCTATCAGGAATTATTGGGCAGTAATCAAGTGCAAACACTACCCGCACAAAGTGGTAAAGTTGCGGTGTTGATTGAACGTGGTTTTGTGCAACCGCGTCAAGAGTTTAGCTTTGAGGTGCAGTTTGATTATATTAGCCCTACGGGTCAATATAGACTTATCTGGGCAAAAGCCGCCATACCAACCTATAATAAAAGTGATGGTCGGTTTTTATCGCCAGTAACAGTTGTATCAGGCGATGTTGAGGTGCAAAGTCAGTTTGTGATGAATAGCATTACCCTTGCCGCCAATCAGTTGAAAGAAGCAATGCCCGGCATTATGTTGCGACAATCAACCCGTATCGTTACGAAACAAATTGCGGCGGAGGGGGTGTCACGGGCGGCAGCATCAACGGCAGGCGATGATTCTACTGCCGCATTTATTGGGTTTGTTGCGGGGTTTGCCGCACAAGGTGCGGGGGCATTGTTAGAAAAAGCTGATACGCGCTCATGGTTGAGTATTCCAGACCAGATTGATAATGCTGAATTGATTTTACCAGCAGGCAAACAAGAAATTACTGTGCAATTGGCGGGTGGTAGAGTTGTAAAAACTAAGGCAGATGTTACGGCTGGCGGTATTACCATTATCCGTGTGTTTGATAATGGCATTTTCGCCAACGCCACGCAACTTTATCCTATTGCACAATAATATTGATATAGTGATATTTATTCAGATAATCAAAGCGATTCGCGATTATCATTTAGAATCATTTTTCAGCGATATTAACCAGCCCATCGCCTGATAATAATTGCAACAATGTTTGTTGCGCTAATTTTTGCCATTGATATGCGCTAATTTCATCGGTTTCAGCATCAAAGAGGCGGATATTCTCACTGGCAGTGGCAATGTTTCGTCCTGATTTGGTGAAGCTGAGCGACAGGCTAACCAACACATGTTCAAAATCTTTGACGGCATTATTGGACTGACTATCAGCATTAACAACCAGTTTTAAATCGCTATCATTATCAATCTGCACATTATAGGCAAGTAATATTTCTTCCAATGCACGGGTGATAGAATTTCTGCTTTTGTCACTGGCACTATTGATGGTGATTGCAACGCTAATAGGTTGCGCTGGTAGGCGCACAAGTGCCAGATTCACGCGCTCTTCACGGGAACGTGAAATCCGTAACACACCCGTTTCCGATGCAAAATCTTCGCGGCTAATTTGGTAGCGATATGACCCAACGGGTAAGAAAATTTTATTCGCAACTGCAAAATCTTGTTCATTGATGGTGATGGTAAAAGAATCATTGAATGAAACATTGGCAGGGGGAATAAAGCGCACCCAACCATAATTGCCAACGCGCAACTGTAATTTCTTTTCAATATCTGCCGCTTTGCTTGCAATACCATTACGGTTAGGAATATTCAAATTTTTCTGGGCGGCGAAATTAAGCAATGCAATTAATTGGCGTGTCTCGTGATAAGAATTGGAAATCTGTAGTTTGGTCAACCCCTCAATATCATTGGGCAAATTGCCTGCAAGATATAAAATTGTTTGTCGCAAAGCATCATCTGATAACACAGCGCGAACATAATAAATCTTTTTCTTGCGCTTGGCAGCTTCAAATATAATGCCTTGAAACTTAATATGTGATTCTAGCTGAATATCAGTTTCTGCTGATGTGCTAACCTCATCATTATCGGTGGAAACGCGTGAGCGCACAGCACTATCAACATCTACTAAAATCTGTTGTGAAAGCACAGCAAGCGCATTTTCACGCGCTTCATTGACGCTTTTGCCTTCACCCTCACCTATAAGTGGTTCAGCATAGGCATGCGTGCCGATAAGCATGAGCATCGGCAGGAAGAGGGTGATGATAAATTTATTAAAATAACCCTTTTTTGGTTGTTTTACTGACTTCAACTTCATCTAACCAAACATCAACGCCTGTTTCAATATCAGTCAAGATGATGGTTACCTTATAAAAAGTTTGCACTTTTTTGCCAACTTTGTTACGGAATGATGTGATAGAACCACGCAATACATAGCGCGCCCCCACAACTTTACCAAGCCGTGCAACCGTCGCAGGGTCGGCAACGCCTGCTTGTTCTAATGCTGTTTCATCTTTTAGATTGGCGAGTGTCTCACGCGTTACAAAGGTGAATAAACGTGCGCGTGAAAATCTTACCTGCAATGATTGGGTGATTGAGGCAGTATCAATATGTTCATCGGTACGATTAACCAATGGTGTAATCAGCATGGCGGGGCGTTCATCGCCAATTTCTTCGCGCAACCAGCGGTCACCCGACATTTTATCAGCCATCTGTTCGGTGATAATGCGAAAATCGCGAATCCCGAAATTGGTGCTGATATCTTCGTCACCAGCTGTATTATATGCTGTGCCACCACCGCAAGCCACAAGTGCGAGTGATGCCGCAAGTAACAATAAAAAAACGCGTAATTTCTCCATAACCTATCCTATCAATATGTGAGAACCAATATTTTGTGTATAATAGTGCAACATATGTGATGATGCAAGCATATTTTTTAGCGATGATTATCTGTTACTGATTGTTGCATCAGCTGATTCATCATATTTTGTTGCGTTTGATATAATTCTTTTTCAATGCCAGTGATATAAAGATGTGGATAAGTAAGACGCTTATGCGAATCATCTAATTTTTTCAGTGAAGCGATGGCATATGCGCGCGCTTGATGGGCATCGCTAATATCATTCACTTGCTTGCCTTGCTGAATGAATGACTGAAGCGGTAGCGTAACCATATGATTTTTTGCAAAGTTTTTTTGCAGATGGGGTGCGGTCATATTAATCGAACGAACATTATCAATCAGCCTATCGCCTGCCTGATTGATAATTTCTGCGCGATTTGATGCTGTTACAATCATATCGCTTAAAAAATTACCGTTGCTATCATCGATGAAACGTACCAATTCTAATGCGCCCGGTAAATTCGCCTTTCGTTTATCTGATGATATTTTCATCACTGCCCGCCCTGAATTCTGTAATTTTGTTGCGGTTTTTTGATATACTTTCCCTAATTTATAAACAGCCCCAAGACTAGGCTGTTCACTGGCGACCACCAAATGTGTGCCAACCAGCCAAATATCGATGAGCGCCTGTTGTTCTTGCCGCAAAGAATAAATCACATGTGGGTCAAGATTGTTACTGGCAGCGATTTTGGCATTGTGAAACCCGTTTGCATCTAAAATTTTACGTGCCTGTTTGCTTAAATAGGCTAAATCGCCTGAATCTAATCGCACCCCTTTGAGCGGAATATTTTCTTGCTTGCTGATTTTGCACGCCCGCCTGACCCCTTCTAGCGCATCAAAACTATCCACCAAGATGATGGCATCTTCTGGATAACAACGCATATAATTACGGAACGCATTTTCTTCACCCGTGCCTGCATCATTATCGCCATAAAAAGTAACAAATGCGTGCGAAAAAGTGCCACGTGCGGGGATACCATAATTAAGTGCTGCCGCCACATTAGAAGTTGCATCAACCCCGCCAATATAAGAGGCAAGTGATGATGATAGCCCGCCAATATCTTGCGAGCGACGAATCCCGCCTTCGATAATCATGCTGGGTGCATTCGGATTATTAACATCAGCCGCGTAACGTAAACGTGATGCGGCAGTGGCGATAATGCTCTGCCCATTGAGGTGATTGAGCAAAAATGCTTCCACAATTAAACATTGCCAAATAGGACCAAACACCCGTATGATAGGCGTATTGGCAAAAGCAAGCGCGCCTTCGGGTAGCGCATCCACAGTCAGCTGCATTTTTGATTTTTCAATCATTTTTAAAAAATTAGAAGTGAAGGAATGTTTGCCATCACTATTTTTATGTGCCGCTAAAAATTCAAGCAATATGTTGATATTTTGGCGCCATTGTTTCAGCAACCAATGTAAAAACTCACCTTGCCCAGCGGTTAGAATATAGCCACCTGAAAAAGGGTTTTTACGTGCAAAAGCATGAAAACATGTGGGGGTAAGATGGTCATCATCATTAAAAAAAACTTGCGCCATCGTAAAGGCATATAAATCAGCATGGGCAAGCCCATAAATACTGCGCGGTGTGTAAGATTGTGACATGATTATTCAATCAAGGCAAAGCTTGTTGCGTTATGATGTTTCATTATTTCCTTTAACATCACCCATAGACCAATAGCCATTATAAACGCCTAATTCTTCTAACGCTTTATTAGATGCTTCTTGTGCTTCGGGTTCGGTATCAGATGTATGATGTAATGCCCATTCCAACATTTGATTCCGACAAAATGAAACCGCACGCTCATAACCGGGCTCACGCCCTAAATCTTTTAATTCATGGGGGTCATTGACCAAATCAAACATCATCGCTGGATAATTTCTAAAATGAATATATTTCCATTTATCACTTGCCATCATTGTGGCTTTGGCGTCAATAGGTTCGATATTCAATTTTTCAGCCATCTCAGTGCCAGCGAAATTATATTCAGAAAATACGGCTGTGCGCCATTTTTCAGGCTTCTTACCATGCAGAATTGGCGTTAATGGGCGACCTTCAATGTGAATCGGCATGGTTTTAATATTGGTTGCTTCCAACATGGTTGGCACAATATCAATCAATTCCACCAAATTATCAGATTTTATACCGCGCGAACCATTTGCTTCTTGGCGTGGGTCATAAACAATCAGTGGCACACGCACCACAGGGTCGTGAAATAATTCTTTTTCGCCTAGCCAATGGTCGCCTAAATAAGCGCCATGATCTGATGTGAACACAATCATCGTATCGCGAAACATATCGCTTTTATCCATCATGCGGAATAAACCACCTAATTGTTCATCAATTTGCTTGACCAACCCCATATAAGCGGGCATGACATGATTACGCTTTTTTGTATCAGTAAAAGCCTGTGCAGCAGTGCTTTGCATAAAAGCTTGATAAATCGGATGCGTGTTTTCTTTTTCAGCTTCGCTACGGGTTGGCGCGATAATGTGTTCTTCGTTATATAAATTATGAAAAGGCGATGGTGCGGCATAGGGCCAATGTGGTTTGGTGAGTGAAAGATGTAAAAACCAAGGTTTTTCGCCATGGTCACGAAAAAAATCAATGGCGCGTTTGACAAGGTAATTGGTTTCCGATTCAAGTTCATGCACACCTAATGGCAAATGAGAATTTTCATAAAAAAAGCTACTTGCTTTACTATCCTTACTGCTTGCAGCAAAATCTTGCCATGGATTAGGTGAATTATAGCCATTATTTGTGAGAAATTCATTATATTTTATTGGATAAAAATTAAGTGGATTTTGCGAATCACCTGGGTGCAAGCCGTCTAACCTATCGTAAGATTCAAAGCCAGCTTCAGATGCGATAATGCCCGCCGATGTGCGGGGGTTAAGTTGTAACATACCCATAGTTGCTATATCAGCACGCACACAGCTTTTACCTATTAATGCCGAGCGACGTTCAGATGCGCGCATATAATCACCAATGGTGCGTTCCGAAAGCCGAATAGGCGAATAGTCGCGGTCACTGCCATGTGTGCTAACATAGCGACCAGTATAGGCACTGATATGCGATGCAGTATCAAGCGGTGATTGTGTATAGGCACGCGTGAATGTAACGCCCCGCTGGGCAAGACGCGTTATATTTGGCGTTTCAATGGAAGGATGCCCATAAAGCCCCAAATGGTCAGCACGTAGCTGAGAGCACATAATAAATAAAAAATTTTTAACTGGCTTTTGTTCCAGTGCCATGCGAACCACCTCACCTCAATAACATATGATGAATATCATTGTAGTCTTTTACAGTCATTTTTCAAGCTAGAATTTAATTTATTTATAAAGTGTGATATTTTTTAAGATTCGCTTTAATGTTTGACTTTTACCAGATAAGATTTAATGCCTAATGCTTCTGCACCTTTTATATCATGTTCAGAATTATCACCTACCATAATCACATCTTTGGCTTCTAGCTGCATTTTTTCCAATGCCAGACGAAATGGATGTGGCGAAGGTTTTTCTGCCCCTGCCTCTTCAGAAGTTACCATAAAATCAATTTGTTCGGCAATGCCCATTTTTTGTAATTTAGCAAGTTGAATACGTGGCTGCATATTGGTAACAACGGTGATAGGAATATTTTGTGCTTGCACAGCTTCTAAAAATTTTTCAGCATCAGGGGCAAGTGTAACATATTGCATGAAATTATCCCAGTAAGTATCCTCATAATCAGCGGCAAGAATATGGGCATTCGGAATGTTGGTTTCTTCTAGCCATAGTTGAAATGCTAGATAGCGTGAACGGGCGGCCGCTTGGGGTGCAAGCCGTAAGGTATTTGACATGCGCGCCATATAAAAACGACTTAAAAATTCTTGCCATTCTAATGGTTGAAAATCTTGGCAATGTTTTTCATGGCATTTTTTTAGCGCATGTTCCTCTGCCGTCATGAAATCATATAATGTATGGTCTAAATCTATTAAGATACCAAGCACATTATCAAGTGGAATTTCAGGATATATAATTTTCATTTCTATCACTTACGTGGTAGTTGCTAATTTAATCAATTTATAATCATTGTGGCGGTTTGGCATTAATTAATGCGACAATAATTAAATTGTTGATTGGGACTGTTCTTGCGATTTTCCTTGCGATTGCGAAATCATTTTTTTCAAACGCATCGCCTTATCAGTCAGCTTTCTATTAGATTGCTTTAACAGCCAATTATCTAACCCGCCATTTTTATCAATCGTTTTTAGCAAACTTGTACATATCTTAAACTTAAATTGTTGCCCTAATATTTCAGATTGCATCCGCACATTTTGCAGATTCGGTATAAAACGGCGACGGGTTCTGTTATGAGCATGCGATACATTATTGCCAACCATAACATTCTTACCTGATAAATCACATCTGCGTGCCATGTTTTTTAACTACCTCTAATAAAATAAATTCACGAAAGTAACAATCTAGCGATATATAACAGTGAAGTCAAGCGATTTTACCTTTTTGTCTGAAAAAAACTTTGCAACAAGATTTCACTTTCGCCGCTGCAGAACCCGCCGATAATTTCTGGCACATGGTTGCAACCAGCCTGTGCAAAAATACGTGCGCCATGGTCAACCCCGCCTGCTTTCACATCATAAGCGGCAAAATATAACGCATCAAACCGCATCAGCGCAATGGCATGGGCGCACATGGGGCAGGGTTCTAAACTGACAAAAAGCTGATAATCGCTAAAAAAGTAACTGCCGATTTTCGCGCGTAATGCTTTGATTGCTAGTAATTCAGCATGGGCAGTTGGGTTGTTATCACGACGCATTCTATTTTGCGCTTGCGCTATTATCGCGCCTTCTTTATCAGCAATCACTGCCGCCACGGGCACTTCTTGGTGCTTGCCTGCTTGTTCAGCAAGTGTGATGCAATATTGCATTAATGCGCGTTTATTCATTGCAAGGGTATTCATTGCGTGGGTATTCATTGATACCTAATAGGGAGTCAAGATAATCATTTATATCAAAAGGCAGTAAATCATCAATTTTTTCGCCAATGCCTAAAAAATAAACGGGTAAATGCGTGTAATACATGAGTGACGGAATCATACCGCCTTTGGCAGTGCCATCCATTTTATTAACAATCAGTCCCGTAATGCCAATATCTTGCTTAAATTGTTCTGCTTGTCGTAGGGCATTTTGCCCTGTGGTGGCATCTAGCACTAGCAAAGATTGATGCGGTGCATTATATGGTGCTTCTGGAATTAATTTCTGCATCACGCGGGTGGTTTTTTGTAATTCCTGCATTAAATCTTCGTGATTATGCAATCGCCCCGATGTATCCATGATGATAATATCAGCCCTATCACTTATATCAGCATTCAGCTGATACTCAATCACCTTATAGGCAAGTGCCGCAGGGTCAGTCGCTTGGATAGTATTATTCGGAAAAAAATCGGCATTGTTGCGTTGCGCCCAAATCCGTAATTGTTCGGTTGCACCAGCGCGAAAAGTATCGCCCGCAATCAGCGCAACCTTATAATCTTGTGCCATCAAAAAATGAGTTAGTTTGCCGATTAAGGTGGTTTTGCCCGTGCCATTAACGCCCGATATCATGATGATGCAAGGGGCTGTTTGTTTCAGATTATTTTTAGCGGGCAGGGTGAAGGTTTTATCGGCAGATTGCATCAATTTAAGCAGATGTGTTTTCATTGCTTGCTTGATAAAAATATCAGTATTCTCGCTTGGAAATTTAGATTTGCGTAAAACATCAACCAATGTGATTGCTAATTGTGCGCCCATATCGCTGATAATCAGCTGTTCTTCTAGCGCATCAAAATAAGCGGCATCGGGAATTGTTTTTGGAATCGGTGCGGTAAATTTATGCCCTAATTTGCCCCATAATGATTTTTTCACATTTTCGTTTTCGCTCATACCACCATCTCGCCATAAAGTTTTTTACCATCATTATGGGTAATCCGTGCATTGATAATTGTGCCACCTATATTATTGGTAGCAGGCATATTATCATGGTTGAGTGTCATAACAGTTTCGGCAAAATGCGGACTGTAACCATTATAGGTGATATTCCCCTCATCATGATGCGTGGCATCAGCAATCGGGCGTTCCAGTAAAATTGGCACTATCTGCCCAGCAACAGAGTCAAGATAGGCACGAACCGCTTCATCACCAATATTGCGTAACGTTTTAGCGCGTTTGCGGATAATATCACCATGCAGTGCTGGCATTCGGGCGGCAGGCGTGCCTTCACGTGCCGAAAATGGAAATACATGCAACCATGTTAGCCCGCATTGTTCTATCATCGCGCAACTTTGCTCAAAATGCGCGTCAGTTTCGGTTGGGAAGCCAACAATAATATCGGCACCAAACACCATATCGGGGCGAATTTCACGTAAATTTTGACATAATTCAATCGCTTGGGCGCGGTTATGACGACGCTTCATGCGTTTTAAGATTAAATCATCACCCGATTGTAGCGATAAATGCAAATGTGGCATTAGGCGTTCGCACGCAAAAGCCTGTTTCAGCGCATCATCAATTTCAATACAATCAAGCGACGAAATACGCAAGCGCGGTAAAGTCGGCACTTTATCTAAAATTTCCTGCACCAATGTGCCTAAATTGCGGTTATTTTCGGCATCGTGATATGATGTTAAATCAACGCCCGTTAGCACAATCTCGGTAACATTTGTTGCAAGTAACTGCTTTATTTGCGCGATAATATCGGGCGCAGGCACCGAACGACTATTGCCTCTGCCATAGGGGATAATGCAAAATGTGCATCGATGGTCGCATCCCGTTTGGATTTGCATGAAAGCGCGGCTATTATTGAAACGATAGCTTTCTAGCAGATGCAAGGCGGTTTCGGTAACTGTAAAAATATCGCTGACAATGGGTGTTTCATCATCATAACTTTCCAGATGTAGCTTCTTATCATTGCCGATAACCGTATCAATTTCAGCAATGTTACGATATTTATCAGGCGCGATTTGCGCCGCACAGCCAGTGAAAATCAGCTTCTTATTAGGGTTGGCGCGCTTTAATTGTCTCGCCGTTTGTAGTGATTTACGCGTTGCTTCTTTTGTAACAGCGCAGGAATTCACCACCATCACATCTTTATATTTTTCAGGGTCTTGCGCCAGCATGGCGTTGATATGATTGCCCTCGCTAATATTGAGGCGACAGCCTAAATTGGTTACTTTTTTTGCGGTATTACTCATCATTTATTACTCATCATCTATTGCGCCTGATGGTCAGCGGTCAGAGGAAAACTGCCCTGATACATAATATGCGCGGTGGCAGTGATATAAATATCATGCTCGATATTGCCATCCCAACTGATGGTTGCCTTGCCACCATCAAGATGCACAACCGCGCTATTGGCAGTGATGCGCCCACTTTGTTTGGCAGCGGCAAAACTGGCACATGCGCCCGACCCACATGCCAATGTAACGCCCGCACTGCGTTCCCATACGCGCATTCGCATAGATCCGCCTTGATTGATAGAGACAAATTCTACATTGCATCTATCGGGGAAGAGGGGGTGATTCTCAAAATAACTGCCTTCATTTTCGGGCAATGATTGTTCGGCATCATCACAGAAAAATACGCAATGCGGATTGCCGATATTCACCGCGATGGCGTCATCACAATGGCTGGCGGCAAAGGGTGCTTTATTGGCTTCAATATGAATCGGCAATTTTGCGCTATCACATTCATAGGCAAGCGGTATTTTATTCCAATCAAACGAAACCTTACCCATTGCTAATGAAACTTCGCATTTCAATAAATCTTGTTCGGCAGTGGGCGGACGGCGGGCGGCATGCAACAAGCCTGCTGGCCCGTCAAAAATAATTTCATTTTGGTTCAATTTGGTCATCATCAGGCTGGCGGCACATAAAGTGCCATTACCACATGCCATTGCTTTTGTGCCATCTTGATTGTAAATTTTAAGCACAGGGTAATCTGTTTTGGGTGCTTCTACCACCATCATTTGGTCAAAGCCGATACCCTTATGGCGATGCGCCATTTGCTGAATATAAAGCGGGGTGAATTTATGTTTCGCCTTTTGGGTTTGAGTTGGACGATTATCAATAATCACAAAATCATTGCCATTGCTATGGGCTTTGGTGAAACGGACAATATTATCGGACATTGTTCTATCGGACATTGTTATTGCGCCTTAAAAAAGTAAATGCAAGGTTGAGCTGACTCATGCGTTCATGGTCGCCTAATATGCCATCGGGATGATAGATATTCGCCAATTCGCGAAAGCGTTTTTTAATCACTTCATCGGTGGGGCGTGGCTCGCGTGGCAAGCCCATAATATAGAATGCCTCAGTCGCGGTGGTGCAAGCACCATTTATTGGCTGAAATGAAAGTTTTTGAATCGCTTCGAAAAAACGGGTATTTTGCTTTTGTAGTTTGCTGATGGTCTCGATATAGGGTTCTTCAAGCACATCTTGCAAATGTAGATTTTTCTGTTTGGTTGCTAGCGCAAGCGCTAAACCCAATGCTTTACGCAACATGATTGGCTGATAGCCAGCGGGCAGACGTGCTTGCAAACGTGGCTTACGGCGCCAGACTTTTCCCTCGTAATCGCCTGATTTTAGGGTGATTTTCTCACGGTCTTCACGGGTTGGCTCGCCAGGGTCGGGGAAGCTGTTGATAATATCGTTGGGCATGGTGAGCATAATCGAACGGGCAATATCGCCGACATTGACTTTTTTTATCTGCGCTAGCTGTAGCACAGCATCGCGAAAGCTTGAGCTACAATTAATAATATAGGCTTTTTTATGATTTTCAGACATTGCCTTAATCTCAATAATGGTTCGGGGCATTATGCCGTGATTGCACCCTAAATTGCAATAGACATATGAAGTTTTTTATGGAAATTTATGCTTGGTGGAGGAGTTTTTGTTGCGGAGGTGGAAAGACACGCGCCTCCATTCGTCATTCCGTGCCACTATGCCGATAGGCACAGTGTAAAAGACACGGAATCCATATGGCAGGCTTTGCCTGCCTTCAAATTACCGCCTTTTGTTGAATATGGAAAGACACGCGTCATCTGCGTATTGAGCAACAGCGGGGCAGTGAGCTATATGAATCAGAATTGGCAATCCGCATCGACTAAGGTTTTAAAATATATTTTTAAAGCAAATCTTGCTCGATTGCTCTTGCATTCCTCTCTCTCACCCTATATAATTAACTTATCGTTTGAAAATTTTTCGAGCGTGGGCTTGATAACCCTATATTTGCAGAGCGGTTGCATCAACCGTGATTGGTCGCATTGTCTTAATATTTGCGTCAAGGATGCACTCATTTCAGCTTGGCTGGGAAGCGGTGCTATATGTCCAGGTGTATTTTTGCTAAAAAGCATCGCGCCGTTTTTCTCTGTAATAGCGGTTATCCATTCCCAGCTACTAGGAAAGTCCTAGTAGCTTGTTTGGTGATAGCTTAAGCTGTTACTTAATACTAAAATCGTGTGTGTTGAGATTGGTTTAAAACTCACGGGATTTGGCGTAGGCTCAATCACCTAGTTACGCGTGTTTGCTGCCCCCTCCTTATCCTCTCTCAATAGTTAGCAAGACTTGCCCTTGTATCGATGGCGCACGCACTTTGCCGATGGTATGATGGTGGGACGGAATAACGGCAGGAGTGATTTTTGCAAGCTATTGCTATATTGCACTTTATCATTGTATCAATTCTACTTTTCCAGATTTTTCACGTCAGACAAAGGCTCAACTTTATGTTTCACCTCTTCAGGAGAATAGCTTTTATCATTAGGATGTTTTTTATCAATAGGCTTACCGTCTTTATCATCAAAAAAAGGATAAGAATCTGGTACATACAGCCAATATAAACTTTTATGTTCAAAAAATGTAAAAATGACATCAATATAAGGGGGTTTTTGAATCATTAATTTATCATCAGGCGTTACCATTTCGCAAG
>JAHZMA010000122.1 GCA_022599575.1 Alphaproteobacteria bacterium
ATCATCTGGCACCACATGGCATGCAGCAGGCTTAATTGGGCAGTTGCGTTCAAGCCATAATCTCACAAAATTGGCACAATATTCGGCACAGCTTTACGAAACATTAGAACAAGAAACTGGTATTGCCACTGGCTATCGGCGTAATGGTTCGCTCACCCTTGCACTTACCGAACACCGCGCAGAAGAACTTGCCCGTCAGGTTGCGATTGCCAATTTTTATGGCGTAGAGGCGGAAATGATTGATGCCGAACAGGCAAAAAAATATTATCCATATCTAAATATTGATGATGCGCTTTGTGCCGCCTATATCCCCAATGATGGGCAAGCCGACCCTGCCAATATTGCATTAGCCCTTGCCAAAGGCGCAAGATTGCATGGCGCGACTTTATTGGAAAATATTAAGGTGCTTGATGTTACATTGGCGGAAGATAGCAAAAATCGGCAATATGTTACGGGCGTTACATGGCAAAAAGGTGAGGCAAGCGGCACGATACAAGCCGACTATGTTGTGAATGCCACGGGCATGTGGGCGCGCGATTTTGGCGCACAATCGGGCGTTAATATTCCGCTGCATGCGTGCGAACATTTTTACATCGTCACCGAAGAAATCAGCGAATTGCAAGCCTTGCCAACTTTACGCGTGCCAGATGAGGAAGCCTATTACAAAGAAGATGCCAAGAAAATATTGCTGGGCGCGTTTGAATTAAAATCAAAACCATGGGGCATGGCAGGCATTGATGAAGAATTTTGCTTCGACCAACTGCCCGATGATTTTGACCATTTCGAACCGATATTAGAAAAAGCCATCAACCGTATGCCGATATTAGCAGAAACTGGCATTCATACTTTTTTTAACGGTCCTGAAAGCTTTACCTCTGACGATATGTTTTATTTGGGCGAAGCACCTTTTGTAAAAAATTATTATGTGGCGGCGGGCTATAATTCTATCGGCATTGCCTCATCAGGCGGGGCAGGCAAAGCGCTTGCGCAATGGATGCAAGCGGGCGAGCCACCCTTTGATTTATGGGATGTTGATATTAGGCGCGCCCACCCCATTCAAAGCAACCGTTCTTATTTGCGCGAACGGGTAAGCGAAACATTGGGATTACTGTATGCCGACCATTATCCTTTTCGACAAAAGGCAACATCGCGTGGCTTGCGGCGTTCGCCCGTGCATCATTTGCTAGAACAAAATGGTGCGGTGTTTGGCGAAGTAAGCGGTTTTGAACGCGCAAATTGGTTTGCCAATCAAGGACAGAAAGCTGAATATCAGTATGATTGGGGCAAGCAAAATTGGTTCGATAATCACCGCGAAGAACATCTGGCATTGCGTGAAAATATCGGGCTGTATGATATGAGTAGCTTCGGTAAAATTCGCGTGATGGGCATAGATGCACTGAATTTACTACAACGCTTATGCCCAAATCAGATTGATATAAAAGTGGGGCGCGTTATCTATACCCCTATGCTGAATCATAAGGGCGGTATCGAGGCTGATATTACAATTACCCGATTGGCGCAAGATGATTTCTTGCTAGTCGTGCCATGTGCCAGCCTGATTCGTGATTTGAGTTGGTTAAAACGGCATGTTACCGATAATGAACATGTTACAATATTTGATGCCACATCGGGTGAGTCTGTGTTGTGCCTGATGGGACCAAACCTGCCACAATTATTAGCACAAATTAGCCCGAACCAATTTGATAATCAGAATTTTCCGTTCGGGCATGTCAAAAACATTGAAATTGGTATGGGTATAGCGCGCGCGCATCGTATCAGCTATGTTGGTGAATATGGCTTCGAATTTTATATCAGCACCGAGCAAGCGACGCATATTTTTGAAACCATCTGGCAGGAAGGCAAGAAATTTGACCTGAAATTATGTGGCATACATGCGGTGGATTCATGCCGTATCGAAAAAGCATTTCGCCATTTTGGACATGATATTACCGATGAAGACCATGTGTTAGAAGCGGGGTTAGGCTTTGCTGTTAAACCCGATAAGGGCGATTTTATTGGGCGCGATGCGGTGCTGGCAAAAAAACAGAATGGCTTAACAAAACAAATGTTGCAATTTAAGTTAGACGACCCTGATGCGCACCTGTTTCATCATGAAATTATTTATCGTGATAATAAGCCAGTATCTTACTTAACATCGGCGAATTACGGGCATCATTTGGGTGGCGCGATTGGGCTGGGTTATATCAATAAAGAGGATAAAAATGACGACCTCTTGCAATCACGCTATGAAATTGCTATCGGTGGTAAACGCTATCCTGCAACCGCAAGCCTTAAACCGCTTTACGACCCCAAAGCCGAAAAAGTAAAAAACATTCAATAGAATAAGGATATAATTATGCAAAAATTACAACAACTGGAATTACCACAAAAAGTAAGGCTCTATTATCCGGGCTTCAGTATTGCCTGTTTGGTAGGTGTTGTTGCCTATTCATTAGGCACGCATTATAACGCGCCCGTGATGCTATTCGCCTTGTTAATTGGCATGGCAATCAGCTTTGTTGGGCAATTAGATAATTGCAAATCTGGCATTAATTTCACCGCCTCACCATTATTACGGTTAGGGGTTGGGTTATTAGGCGTTCGCATTGCCACCAGCGATATTTTACAAATTAGTACGCCTATCCTCATTTCAATCCCCTCACTGATTGCGCTCACCATTTTGGTTGGTTTTATTCTTGGCAAACTCACCAAAAAAGGTTGGTATTTTTCGTTTTTAACTGCGGGTGCGGTTGGCATTTGCGGGGCATCGGCGGCGCTTGCTATTTCTAGCATTTTGCCAAAAAATGAGATATTAGAGCGTAACACATTACTCACCGTGATTGGCGTCACCACCCTTTCTACAGTCGCGATGATTCTCTACCCTATTCTATTTCAAGCATTGAATTTTAGCGATTTACAAATCGGTTACTTGATTGGCGCCACCATTCATGATGTCGCGCAAGTGGTAGGTGCGGGCTATTCGGTATCAACCGAAGTCGGTGATTTAGCAGTGCTGATAAAATTATTGCGTGTTACCGTATTGCCTGTGGTGATTCTACTTGGTGTGTTATATATATCCAGCCAAGAAAAAAAGAATAAAGGGAAAGAGAAAGGGGCAAAATTGACCGCTGTGCCATGGTTTGTGATTTTATTCTTCACATTGGCATTCTTTAATAGTGTCGGGCTTATCCCTAGCGTTGTTGCCAGCACTATCAGCGCATTTTCTAAAGCATTGCTGATTGTGTCTATTTCTGCATTGGGAATTAAAACATCATTCTCGCAAATGGCAGGGGTAGGACATCTGCATGTTATTGTGATTGTTGGCGAAACGCTTGCTTTATTATTATTAGCAATGGGCATCGCCTATTGGTTGGTTTAACGCCACTCATTTAACTGATACTGATTTGATTGATTTAGCTTTTGTTGATTTTAACGAGAGCTGAATTATCTAGATTGGTTTTATTACTATTGATTAACTGGTATCATCATCAAAGCACAAAACAGATTGCGATATGATGTGATACCAGTTAAATCAAATTAACCAAAGTAAATGTTACGCTGTCTTCTCAACAACAGCAACTTCTTTTTCTTTATCGCGCTTACCATCACGGTATAATGCTTTGGTCAGCGAAACACACATTAGCCCCATCACAGCAGTGAATGGTAATGCGCCAATAATCATGGCATTCTGTAAAGAAGCCATCGGGTTGGCACCCGCACCTGACCTGCCAGCAACCAGCAATGTGCCAATCACCAATGTTAAAATCACACCCCAAACGATACGATGCTTGATTTTAGTGACTGCTTCGCCACCAGACATAATTGTGTTCATCACCAAAATGCCTGAATCCGCTGATGTAACAAGAAATGTTAAAATCAGCACGACACACATAAGGGTAACCACCCACAAAAAGCCACCGCTGAGCATATAGCTTAATGTCTCAAATAATTTTGAGCTATTAGATGCCGCAATGATTGAGCCGTCTGCCACGCCTGATAATTCTAAATCAATCGCAGTGCCACCCAGAATTGTCATCCATGCAAAGCAAACCAACGCAGGTAAAAAGACGCAACCGACGATAAATTCACGCACCGTACGCCCTTTAGAAATACGCGCAAGGAACAAGCCTACAAAGGGCGAAAATGCAATCCACCATGCCCAATAGAATGTTGTCCAAGCTGCTTGCCAGCTGAATAGACGCCCTTCTGTGCCTGCCTCATAAGCAGCAGAAAGCGTTATTGGGTCAAGATTAGCAGCGCCACCTGTTAAGCCCCCAACAAAACCATCGAAAGAACCCCAAGGGTTAACCGCACCGCTATATAAATCACTCGCAAATGGTTTCGCCGCCGCTGGTAATGCTGATGCAAATTCAGCCATATCAATCGGGCTAAAAGCCACCAAACTTAACGACACATAGTGAATGATATAGTCAACAAGCGCAGATGCGTAAGTTGTCATCGCAAACAGGAATGAACCAAACACAATGAAGATAAGTAGTAAAATCATTGATAAAACAAGGTTAAGGTTAGAAAGATATTTCACCCCCCTGCCAACGCCAGAAACCGCAGATATAATAGATAACCCCATAATCACGACCAAACCTGAAAGCAAGCCAACCGTGCCGGGCGTTGGTACATCGCCTGATGTATCCATCAACCAACCCATACCAGTGATATTATAAACGCCATCAACAAATTGCGAAACGCCAAAGCCAATGGTTACCGAAACACCCAATATGGTTGCAACCACACCAAGCACATCAACAATATGACCGCCAAAGCCATTCATATGTCTGCCAAATAAAGGCGTCAATGCCGAACGGATTGTGAGTGGCATGCCACGCGTATAGGCGTAATAAGCAAGCGACAAGCCTGTTACCACATAAATTGACCAAGCATGAAAACCATAATGCAAGAATGTATAGCGATAGCCAGATTTCACTGCTTCAGGCGTATTGCCGACCACCTCTTGGCTAACAATAACAGGATTTGAGCCCCATAAGCCTAAAGGTTCTGCGGTTGAAAAAACCATCAAACCAACGCCAAGCCCTGCGCCGAACATCATAGAAAACCATGAGAAGTTTGAGAATTCAGGTTTTTCGCCTGCCTTGCCCATAATGCGTTTGCCAGTCTGTGGAATGACGGCGAGTGCAAATAGAAAGAATGTGAATAAACCAACAATGATAATATAAAAGCCGTTAAAATTTTTGAGTAATGCCCCATTAAAACTGCTTAAAATATTGCTGGCATTTTGTGGAAATACCAGTGCCCAAAGCACAAGTGCAATCATAATGCCCTTGCTCAATAGTGCAATTTCAAGACTATTGCCTTGATAAAAGCCCGATGATGTACGTTTAATTTCCAGTTCCGTAAACGGTGGTGGTGTTGCCATAACAAATGCTCCCTTTTAAAAAGTTATTATTGCCAGCTTATTCTAGCGTAACTTATATGATTTTGCAACATTTTTGTTGTTTCCCACACATATCAGCATTATCACGCCTGTTACCGCTTATCACACATCTTTTTGCAACGCGTGTTGCATCGCCAGATATGATGCTTTTGGCGTTCGTTTCAATGTTTCAAAATCAACATGCACCAAGCCAAAACGTTTTTCATAGCCTAGCGCCCATTCATAATTATCTAAAAAAGACCAAATAAAATAGCCATTCACATTTGCGCCATCATTAATGGCACATTTCACCGCCGCCAAATGCTGATTAAGATAATCAATCCGCGCCGCATCATCAATTTCCCCTTGTCGATTAATAACATCAGGGTTTGCCATGCCATTTTCGGTGATATAAATCGGCAAGCCTTTGCTATATTCTTTTTGTGCGCGCATGATAAATTGATACAGCCCATCGGGATAAATTTCCCACCCGATTTGGGTTTTTGGCAAATCACCTCCACCTCATGATGCGCTGGCCATGCCCCATCATTGGGCGACTCATTTATCGGTGATTGCATTGGTGATTTTATGGCTGCTTCCTACTTTTGGTTTGCTGATTTCATCTTTTCGTACCGTTGACCAACTATCAGCCAGCGGTTGGTGGAAATCAATGTTTAAGATTGAGCAAACCATTACCCTACGCACCGCTTCAGCCGAAGCGCAATATCAACAAGATGGTTTATTCATTATCAGTGGCAATTTATTTATTGCGTAATTATATCTCTCATTTACCACGTGATATTATTGAAGGGGCGCGTATGGATGGCGCAACTGATTTTCAAATTTTTATACGTATCATTCTGCCATTGAGTTTTCCTGCTTTGGCATCTTTTGCTATTTTTCAATTCCTGTGGACGTGGAATGATTTATTGGTCGCCAAAGTATTTTTGATTGATGCAACTGGCGAAACAACAGTGATGACCTCTAGGATTGTTGAATTATTAGGCACAAAAGGCGGCAATTGGGAAATTTTGGCAACGTCAGCCTTTGTTTCAATCATTGTGCCATTATGTGTGTTCTTTGCCATGCAAAAATATCTGGTACGTGGTTTATTAGCAGGTTCGGTAAAATAAGAGAGAGAAATTGAATCATATGACTGAAAATAATCAAAATTGGTGGCGTGGTGGCATTATTTATCAAATTTATCCGCGTAGCTTTCAAGATAGTAATAATGATGGTATTGGCGATTTGCAGGGTATCATCAGCAGGCTTGATTATATTGCAGATTTGGGGGTAGATGCGGTTTGGATTTCGCCCTTAACAACAATCACGTTATCGCAAAATTACAAGGGGTGCATAAACAGCTATTAGGCAGTAAAGCAAAATTCACAGCATTGCCTGAAAAAACGCATATTTTCTATCAAGGGCAGTCATTACTTTATCGGTGATGATAGAAGTTACACCCACTTAAATGCGCCATCTGGTTCGGGTTGCGAGAATGGGTTAAACGCCACTTCCCATAAATAGCCATCTGGGTCGGAAAAATAGCTTGAATAACCACCCCAAAACACTTTTTGTGGTGGTTTTACAATTTTTGCGCCGATATTTCTTGCTTCTTCTATGGTGGCATCAACCTCAGCTTCAGATGCAACATTATATGCCAATGTGAAGCTGGGCGTGGTGATTTTTATCGGCATATCCACCTCTTCTGCTAGCTTTTCTATCGGGTAAAGCGTTAGCACAAATGATTGTAAATTAAAGGCGACAATATTTTCAGCCCCTTCTTGTGTGGCAGTTTGCCAGCCCAAATCTTCATAGAATTTTCTTGATTTTTTGAGGTCACAAACCCCTAACGCGATAATGCTTAATCTTTGTTGCATGATAATCCTCCTTTTACAGAATATCAATATTAGCAGAGATAATTGACAAAGCAACATAAAATATGTTATGTTGCGCCACGTAAATTTTTCATTTATATATCAAATTTAGGTGAAAACTAACAGACGATGTCAATTATAGGGAGTATAATTAAAATGTTTGCTTATCGTAAAACAATAAACGCCGTAAAATATACAGTCATTACTTTATCGGTCAGTGTAGTTTCGCTTATTGCGCCCAATGCAATGGCATCATGTGATGCTGGCGAGATGGTTATTAAATTTAGCCATGTTACCAACGCCGATAGGCACCCTAAAGGCATTGCCGCAAAACTATTACAACAACGGGTGAATGATGAAATGGATGGCATAGCATGTATGGAAGTCTATCCAAACTCATCATTATATAGTGATGAGGTTGCATTAGATGCGTTGCTAAGTGGTGATTTGCAATTAGCAGCACCATCTTTATCATTATTTGAAAAATTCACCAAAAAATTCCGCATTTTTGACCTGCCTTTTATGTTCAAAAACATTGAAGCGGTCGATATATTTCAAGCATCGTCCGAGGGGCAAGCACTGAAAGATATTATGCAAGATCGTGGACTTCAAGGGCTTGAATTCTGGCATAATGGCTTAAAACAAATTTCTGCCAATGTTCCTATAGATTTGCCACAATATGCCGAAGGTTTGAAATTCCGTGTGCAACCTTCTGATGTGCTTGTCGCGCAAATGGAAGCCATTGGCGCATCACCACAAAAACTTGCATTATCAGAAGTTTATGATGCGCTCAAAAATGGGGTTGTTGATGGGCAAGAAAATACTTGGTCTAATATTTATGGTCAAAAATTTTATGAAGTGCAAGATGGCATAACAGAAAGCAATCATGGTGTGCTTGATTATTTGGTGGTAACATCAATAGCATGGCTGAATAGTTTAGATTATGAAACGCGTCAACAATTCTTGCAAATATTGAAAGAAGTAACTGAAACACGCAATACAGAAGCACTTAAAATCAACCAACAAAACAAGCAATTGATTATAAATGCTGGTTACACGGTGCGAACGTTAAACAATAAGAGACGCCGCGCATGGCTAAGGGCAATGCGACCTGTGTGGAAGAAATTTGAACAAGATGTGGGTAGAGATACCATTAAAACCATTCAAGAAATTAACGCTAATTTATAAATTTTAGCATGACAAAATGGGTGTGAGCGTCTGTAACTGTCGCTACACGCAAATGCTTGGGTGTTTTTAACAATCCCCACGCAATTCACACGCAATGACATGGTTTGGTTGCCACCAAATTGCGTTACCTGTACGGCGGCATGCCATGTTGAGCCAGAGGTAAGGCTATCGCGTTCCACCAAAATGACATCGGTAATGCCCTCTTGCGTTAAGTGATACAGCACCGAGCAACCCGCTACACCGCCACCAATCACCACTACATTCGCTTGATTTTTGAATTTAGTGTCATTCATAACATTGTCTCCCTCATATTATCACAAAAATATAGCTTAATATATTGCATTTTTCAACATATTGATGCTATCGTATAAAAGATTGCGGAATTGATAAAAATTTGGAAAAAACTTAAATAATGAAAATTACCGAACACATGCTCCAGATGGGCTTTAATCAGGCACTGCAAGATAATATAGATAATGATAAGGCCGCTATATATGATATAGCAAGGGTGATAACAGTGCATAGGGATAGCTATATTATCTGTAAAGCGGGCGATGATGTTACTGCAAAATTATCGGGTAAATTTCTGCATGAAGCACAAACAACAATAGACCGACCAACAGTTGGTGATTGGGTTTATGTCGATTTTCATGATGATAATAGCGATGCGGTCATTCACGGTTTTATTCCCAGAATATCTGTTATGAAGCGTAAAATGGTAGGAAAAAGAACTGATTACCAGCTGATTGCTGCCAATATCGATACCGCCTTCATTGTCCAATCACTCCATGACGATTTTAATCTGCGGCGGCTTGAACGCTATATGGTGATGATTACCGAAACTGGCATCACACCAATTATGCTGTTAAGCAAGTCTGATTTAATGGCTGAAGATGATATTGCCGAAAAAATTGCAACCATTCTAGCAATCATACCAGATATGACAATCGTGCCATTTAGCAACGAAGATGGCACAAACCTTGAGAAAATCAAAGGCTTACTGCATGCAGGAAAAACATATTGTATGGTAGGTTCTTCTGGTGTTGGTAAAACAACATTGCTTAATAGCCTGCTGGGCGAAGCCTTGTTTGCCACCGCCGCAGTGCGCGAATATGATGGCAAAGGGCGACACACCACCACCAGTCGCCATTTGATACAGCTTGCAAACGGTGCAATGATGATTGATACACCGGGTATGCGCGAATTAGGCAATCTACTGACTGATAGCGGTATTGACGAGACATTCTCAGAAATTATTGAATTAGCACAACAATGTAAATTCAATGATTGTTCGCATCAGAATGAAAAAAACTGTGCCATTCTGGCGGCGCTCAAAGATGGTAGCCTCACTGAAGCACGTTATCAGAGTTACAAAAAAATGCAGCGTGAAGCAGATTTTAAGGATATGTCTTATGTGCAGAAAAAACAAAAAGGCAAGAAATTTCAAAAACAGATAAACGCTGTCTTAAAAGATAAAAGAAGCAGAGAAAACTACTAACGCTCAGATATAGCCAATGCAAAAATAATGCATGTCAAAAAAAACATCTGGACAATTAAAACATCTGATGTTATAGAAAACCATTATGAGTGAATTACTTTATTATGATATCAAGAATGTTGTGGGCGTTGTTCCTAGCCTAGCAAGCCAAATTGCCAGAGAATTGGGCAGACGGATTGTGGCAAGGCATTTGCGTGAAGGCGAACTAATTGATGATGAAAATAAATTATGCGAACGCTATGGCGTTAGCAAGTCGGTTATCCGCGAGGCGGTTAAACTGCTTGTCGGCAAAGGCTTGCTAGAAGTAAGACGTGGGCGTGGCAGTGGCATCAGGGTAAGGCGGCGCGCCAGCTGGAGTCTGCTAGATGATGACGTATTAGCATGGCACCAAAGTGTAGAACCAAGACCTGATTTTTTACGGCAATTAATGGATGTGCGCCAATTAATCGAACCGCAAGCGGCGGCATGGGCAGCCGAAACTGCAACCAAAAATCAAATCGAAGCAATTCACGAAGCGCAAGAAAAAATGCAACATGCGCCCACAATACAGGATTTTGTTGTCGCTGATGCTTTGTTTCACCGCGCGATATTAAAGGCTGCCAATAATGAAATTATGATAGCGATGGAGGGGGTGATATTTTCGGCACTCTTAAGTTCAATCCGCCTCACCAATGCCGACCCTAGAAGCAACGAGAAATCGATGCCATTACATTTGCGGGTGATGAATGCGATAGAAGCAAGAGATTCGGTGGAAGCATCAGCAGCAATGAAAGAACATTTGGAGGATACGCGGACACGGTTATCTGGCGTTTTGTCACATACGGATGAAAACCATGATGAAACTGATAATCAGCTAACAACTGCTTCCTCAATCAAGAAACACTCATCTGAATGGTGGGCAGATTAGTGGGGGTGCATGAAAAAGATGATAATCACATTTATGCAAACCAATAATCTCAATCATGGGATAATATCCGCCAGATAAATAAACGCATGATTGCGTCAAACCAAACATCGTAAAGGAGAAATAAGATGTTATTTAACTTAAAAAAATCCCTGTTAGTCGGGGTAGTCTCTTTATTTGCTTTTAGCACCAACGCTATGGCAAAAGATATGGTGGCGTTATTGCTTCCAGAAAATGTTAATCCACGCTGGGAACAGCAAGATGCAGCAGCCTTTGTTCGCACCATGAAAAAAATTGCACCTAAAATTAAGGTAGAGGTTTTTAATGCGAATAATGATACTGCCACCCAACAGCGGCAAGCCGAACAGGCGTTAACGCAAGGGGCGAAAGTGCTGATTGTGATTCCGATTGATGGCGAAAGTTCAGCAATCATTGCCGATACCGCCGCTGAAGAAGGCATACCAACCATTGCTTATGATCGCATGATTAATTCAAAAAACACAACTTTCTGGGTGCAAGCGGATTTAGAAGGTATGGGTTACGACCAAGCCATGCATGTTATCAAAAACACCAAAAAAGGTGATACATTGGTTTTGCTGAAAGGCTCACCGACCGATCCTAATGCGGCTGTTATTCATAATGGGCAACTTCGCGCCTTGAATAAATTATTCGCCAATGGTGACCGTGTTTTAGGTTATGAAAACTGGACGCAAGGCTGGGATCCTGCCATTGCAAGACGCTCGATGGACCAAGCATTAACCAAGCTAAATAATAACGTTCAAGGTGTTGTTTCATCGAATGATGGCAATGCAGGTGCGGCAGTTGCGGCATTGGAAGAGCAAGGTTTAGCGGGCACAATGCCTATTTCAGGGCTTGATTGCACAGTGCAAGCGCAACAACTTATTCTGTTGGGCAAGCAAACTCAGTGCGGCTGGCGTCCACTTGAAGATATGGCGGCGGCAGCGGCTAAAGTAACTGTTCGGTTGGTGCAAGGCAAAGATTTTTCTGACCTAGCCCCACAAACTGTTACCAATGGCGTTGGTGCCAAAGTTGCCTATGTGCCTGTTGGCTCATATTCAGCGGTTGGTGCAAAAGGTGTTGCTTATGTGATTAAAAATGATAAGTCAATCACCAAGAAAATGGTCTGTCAAGGCGATGCCAAAAAGACCAAATTCTGCAAATAATCATCGGGAATATTAATGGCTTCGAACAAGCAAACGGTGGGGCAGCAGTCTGCTCCACCAATTTCCGCAACAGCGCATTTATCTGTGCGCGGTATTCACAAACGCTTTGGTGGTGTTCATGCGCTGCAAAATGTTGATTTTGAGGTGGCGCGTGGTGAAGTGATGGCACTGGTTGGCGATAATGGCGCAGGCAAATCAACCTTAATGAAAGTGCTTGCAGGCGCACATAGGGCTGATGAAGGGCAGTTTTTTTTAGATGGCAAACCCGTCAATGTGGCAAGTCCGAATGATGCCACTGCTTTGGGCATTCAAATTGTCTATCAAGATTTAGCATTATGCGAAAATCTTGATGTGGCAGCAAACCTATCGCTGGGTGCTGAGCCTGTCAAAAATGGTTGGGGTTTCTTGCCCCGATTACTCCGCCCTCTTGATGATTTGGCAATGGAAGTGAAAGCAAAACAAGCGATTGATAGGCTAGAAGTCCGCACTTTGCAATCGGTGCGCGCCAAAGTCGGCGGCTTATCTGGCGGGCAACGCCAAGCGATTGCAATTGCACGTGCTGTTGGCACACAAAGCTCGGTGGTGATGCTTGATGAACCAACTGCTGCACTTGGTGTGGCACAAACAAAACAAGTGCTAGAGATTGTTAAGCGTCTGCGCGATACCAATCATGCGGTGATTTATATCTCTCACAATATGCGCGATATTTTTGACGTATCCGATAGAATTACAGTATTGCGGCATGGTGGCAATGTGGCAACCTACCAAACATCACAAATCAATGCTGACGAAATTGTGGTGGCGATGACCCGCGGTTTAGATAAAGAAGCTGATAATGCAGCCTGATAGCAAACAAAACCTTACTCTTCTTGACCGATTTCGGGCGTTACGCGAAACGCAATTCGGCACATTTGTACCCGTATTACTGGCATTAGTCGCGATTTGGGGCTATTTTGGTTTGGCATTACCGCTTTATGATTTATTCACTGGCGAGGCGGAGAGTTTTCGGACAATTTTTTTAAGCCCGCGTAATATTTACAATCTCTTCATGCAATCAGCCGTGATTGCAACATTGGCTGTCGGTATCACGATGGTATTGTTGCTAGGCGATATTGACCTTTCCGCCGCCGCTACTGCTGGCGTTTGCGCCGCCTTGTTAGGCGTGTTGGTATTAAGCGGTGTACCTGGTTGGCTTGCTTGCCTGATTGTGATTTGTGTCGGCATTATCATGGGGGTGGCACAAGGCGCATTGGTTGCCTATGTTAGCATTCCATCTTTTGTGGTAACGCTTGCGGGCCTATTGGGCTATCAAGGCGTGATGCAAAAAATCTTGCCAACGGGCAATCTTAATGTGAGCGACCCCTTTGTGCGTGGCTTTGCACGGGTGCTCATTCCTGATATTTGGGGCTTACTGATTGGCATCGCAGTCGTGGCGTTATTTGCTTTTATGAATTTACGCAAACAAGCAAAACGCAAAAAGATGGGGCTAGAATTAGATACGCCCTTAACTCTGTGGGCGCAAGTGATTATTTTTGGAGTGATTGTGATTGCGGTTATTTTAACGCTTAATGCCTATCGCTCACTGCCATTATTATTATTGTTACTGCTTGCCATCACCGCGTTTTTAGGCTGGATGACAACCTCCACACCTTTTGGGCGGTCAATGTTTGCGGTGGGCGGCAATGCCGAAAGCGCAAGGCGTGTCGGCATGAAAGTGAAACGAATTCGCGTGGCTGCTTTTGGTTTTGTAGGGCTGATGGCGGCCATTGGCGGTATTTTTGGGGCATCGCGCTATGGCTCGGTATCTTACACATCTTTTGCGGGTGGCTCGCTGTTACTAGAAGCGATTGGCGCGGCAGTAATTGGTGGCACTTCTTTATTTGGCGGGCGCGGGTCGGTATGGAACGCTATTTTGGGCGCGCTGGTGATTGGCTCATTGGGCAATGGTTTAGACTTAACGGGGGCAAGTGCTGCCGATAAATTAATGGTCTCTGGCGCAATCTTAATATTAGCAGTGGCGATTGACGCCATCTCGCGCAATGAACATAGCGGGCGTTAGCAATTGTAGAATATCACAGAAATATCTTGTATCTTTCAACATATCGATGCTATGTTGTATATCTGATAGTTTATCAAATATGAGGAATGAAAAATGAAAAATAATTTATTGCAAAAAATTGCTAAAATGCTGGCTGTGGTAGCGCTGATTACTGTAGGCGGTATTGGCAATGCGATGGCAAAATGCGAACGCGTTGTGTTTGCCGATGTGGGCTGGACTGATATTACTGCAACAACCGCAACCGCATCAGTGATTCTAGAAGCTTTAGGCTATAAAGCCGATAGCAAAGTGTTGAGCGTGCCTGTTAGCTATAAGGGTATGGATAATGGCGACATTGATGTGTTCTTAGGCAATTGGATGCCAACCATGGAAGCTGATATTGCGCCTTATCGCAAAAAAGGTTCGGTGAAATCATACGGCCCTAATTTACGCGGTGCAAAATACACATTGGCAGTGCCAAAATACAGCTATGATAAAGGGTTGAAAACTTTTGCCGATATTGCCAAATTCAGCAAATCGCTTGATGGAAAAATCTATGGTATTGAGCCGGGTAATGATGGTAACCGTGTGATTCAAAGCATGATTGATGGCAATCATTTTAAGCTTAAAGGGTTTAAGGTAGTTGAATCTTCCGAACAAGGCATGTTGGCGCAAGTATCACGCGCTGCACGAAAAAAACAAGATATCGTATTTTTAGGTTGGGAACCGCACCCGATGAACAGCAATTTTGAGCTTGCTTATTTAGAAGGTGGCGATGAGTTTTTTGGTCCTAATTTGGGGGGCGCAGAAGTGTTTACCAATACTCGTAAAGATTTTGTAAAAGATTGCCCGAATGCTGGTAAATTTATCCAAAATCTCAGCTTCACGCTTGCGATGGAAAATCAGATTATGGGTTATATTCTTAATGATGGTATGGATGCTGATAAGGCCGCTATAAAATGGCTGAAAGATAATCCTAACGCTGTTACACCTTGGCTTAAAGGCGTAAAAACCCAAAAAGGCAAAGATGGCTTATCGGCTGTTAAGAAAGAATTAGGGCTGTAATAACAGCACCGTAAAATATTATGGAGTGGTTGGTTAATCATAAATTGCCCATCGGAAATTGGATGGATAAAGCGGTTGATTGGCTAACCACTTATCTGGGTTGGTTTTTTGATAGCATTGCGTTTTCAATGCAAATTATCATCAACACTCTCATCTGGCTATTACAAACACCGCACCCTTTTATCATCATCGCGATTTTTGCCTTATTGGCATATTTGCTACAAAATTCGTTAAAATTGACTGTGGCAGTGATACTCTCATGCCTGCTAATTATCAATTTTGACCTATGGTATGAAACCACCGAAACCTTGGTATTGGTGATTTCTTCTGCCTTCATTTGCATGGGTTTTGGTGTGCCGCTAGGGATTATCTGTGCGCGCAAACCAAAATTTTACACATTCTTGCGCCCTGTTTTAGATTTAATGCAAACCATTCCCACTTTCGTCTATCTTATTCCCGCATTGATTTTATTTGGTTTAGGCGCGGTACCAGGTTTATTTGCAACTGTAATTTTTGCGATTCCTGCCCCTATTCGCCTCACCTATTTGGGCATTTCTTCAACGCCCGTTAGTCTGATAGAAGCAGGCGAGGTGTTCGGCGCAACCAAGAAGCAATTGCTATGGAAAGTGCAAATCCCTTATGCCATGCCACAAATTAAAGCGGGGCTAACGCAAACCATCATGCTATCATTATCAATGGTGGTGATTGCCGCTTTGGTGGGCGCCGATGGTTTAGGCGTTACCACATTACGCGCCTTAAATCAGGTGAATATCGCCAAAGGTTTTGAGGTTGGCATCGCGATTGTGCTAGTGGCAATCATGCTAGACCGTGTGCTCAACCGTAGCGAAAATGCGGCGATAAAACCCAATCCGTTACTGATGAAATGCAAGCAACTGTTCCAAAAAATGCGGCATCTTAAAATGCGTGGCATCTCATAATGGCGCAATCATCTGCATCACAGCCACTTGTTGATTTCCAGAATGTCTCGGTGATGTTTGGCGATAATCCTATGCCCGCTTTGCAACTTGCCAAACAAGGACAAAATCGCGCGCAAATAGCTGAAAAATTTCCGCAAAACACATTGGGCGTGGTGGATTGTAATTTGCAAGTTCAACAAGGCGAAATTATGGTGCTGATGGGGCTTTCGGGCTCTGGCAAAACCACTTTATTACGCACCGTTAACGGCTTAAATCCTATCACCGATGGCGCGGTTAAAATTTTAGATGGCAATATCCACGATGGTTGGGATTACATCAATATTGCGGGCATCAGCGATGAAAAATTATGCTATGTTCGCACCAATTTGGTCGCCAAAGTTTTTCAAAATTTTGCCTTATTGCCATGGCGCAATGTTGCCGATAATGTTGCATTAGGGCTTGAAATATCGGGCGTGCCGATGGCTGAACGCATGAAACGCGTGCATCAACAATTAGAGATTGTTGGGCTTACGGGCATGGCGCATAAGAAAATTTCGGAATTATCGGGCGGTATGCAACAAAGGGTAGGGTTAGCGCGCGCTTTTACCATGAATGCACCATTATTGCTGATGGACGAGCCTTTCAGCGCATTAGACCCGCTTATCCGCACACGCATGCAAGATGAGTTGCTTAGCTTTCGCGAACAATTGCAATCCACCATTATTTTTGTCAGCCACGATCTAGATGAGGCAATCCGTATCGGCAGCCGTATCGCTATCATGCAAGATGGACGTATCGTGCAATGTGATGCCCCTGTTGATATTCTACTGAAACCCAAAAATCAATATGTGCGTGATTTTGTGGCGCATATCAATCCGCTAAATGTGCTAACCGCTAATGAGCTGATGGTAGCAGGCAAACATGATAAAGCGCAGCTAACAATGCCACATGATGCCCCGATGGAAGAAATTATCGCCGCCTTGCTTTCAGGGCATAAAGATATTAATGTCAGCAATGGTGATAATATTATCGGCATGATAGATTACGAGAAAATTACCAAAGCCTTATCGCGTAAGTGACAATAAATAACAGCGACACAGTGTAAGAGACAGGGAATCCACAAAAAGCGAGGCTTGCCTCGCCATCGAGAATACGAAAAAACAAGCTGTAACATTGCATCCCATCTGCAAATATCATATATTCAACCTATAAACCGCATCATAAGGAGAAAAGCTCATGCGCCAGTTACGATTTTTACTTACATTACTCTTTCTTTCTCTCTCTTTAACGGCATGTAGTGTTGTCGCAGACCTTCTGGGTATTGAAGATGGCACTAATGGTGATAAAGGCGATAAGGGCGACACTGGTAGTGGTGCCATTCCTGACACCGAATTCACCCACAGCGTTAGAAATCTGAACAGCACCGCAACGGGTAGCGCAACGCCTGCAAACCCCGATATTCCTACTGATAGCGATGACGCGCGCCCTTATCAATCATTCACTGCTCTTGCTGATGCGAACACAGCAAATAATGTTACCTTGCAAGGCTTTGCTGTATTGCTGAATGATACCCATATTTATAAACGCACTGATAGCAGTATCGATTGGGATAAAGGTAACAACGCGAAAGGCTTGAAGATTAACAACCAAATGCAATTATCGCGTATCATCTCGCCAACATTTACCTCAACTAACGCGCCTGCGGTTGCGTTTAGCATCAAGAGTGATGGCACGCTTACAGCAGTAACTGCCTATGGCGATAAAGCCTATAGTGATAATCTGACTGTGGATAGAAGCGCAATTTTCGGTTACGATAATGCTTCCACCTATATGGCTTATGTCAGTTGGAGTGAGTCGCAAGCGGCTGATTTTACCGATACAATACCGACTGCAACCGAACTTGATGGCATCATGCTTGTCGGTTTTGAAACGCAAGATGCGGATTTGCCTACCATCACAACTGATTTAACATTCACCGGCAAGGGCAAGGGTGTATATAGCGTATTTGGTGCGGATAGTCTGGCAATAAATTATAACACCAGCTTCACCGCCAAAGCCATTGTTAATTTTACGAATCAAACAGCTGATTTCAGCACCACAGACACGGTTTGCAGTGATTGTAACAATCTTAATTTAACGAAGCTTGATTTATCCACAGGAAATTCAACTTTTACGGATAATAATATCAGCACTGATATTTTAGCGGGCAGTCTTGCGGGCAAGTTTGATGCAAGATTTTATGGCGCGAATGCGTGGGAATTTGGTGGCACATTCGCGCTGAATGATGCTGATAGCATCTATTATGGCGCGTTTGGTGGGCAACGTGAGGGCATTGATTTATCGGCAGAACGGGCGTTTGATGATAGCAGTATTGATAAGACGATTGATGCAAATATTGATATGGCTGTAAAGACCGCGATTGGTAATGATAATAACGCAAATATTGAAGAGGCACACCCTTCTGATACCATCAATATGAATGCGCTGGCGGTATATGGCGATAGCCGCACCGATTATGCGCGCACCGCAAATATAGAAACTTTGGCTAAAGGTGATATTACGCCAAGCAACAGCATCACACGACTTTCTGGCGCAGCTGCATCAATTACTTTTGTTGGTGGTACCATCATGGTAGTCAATCTCTATCTTGATGATGGTAAAATTTATACGGCGACTGACACAGGCAATGTAAGTGCTAATACTTTGAGTGAAAATATCGATAAAGGCGGAAATGGCGCGCCTGACACTGCCACCACTGCTAAACTTAATCTGCGTCGGGGCAGTCAAGCGGATAATGACGTCTTCGGCTATAGCTCTAAGCACATCGCCTATATTGATTGGAACATCAGTAAAAGCGGAACGGATTTAACGGCTACCAATACCAACCTGATTGATGCAGATTATGACATTGCGGGCATGATGATGGCAGGCGTAGAAACCGCTGATGGTGCGATTATCGATGCAGGCAAAACCATTTTCACCGGCAAAGGGCGTGGCTATGTAAGATTCAATGATGAAAACCAAACCCTTAAGGGCGTTACATTTACTATCAATGCCAATATTGATTTTAGTAAGAAAGAGGTTACATTCGCGAGCACTGCAAGCAAGCTATGCAGTGATGCTACATTTAGCAGTTGCACAGCAGGTTCTAGCCCATATAATTTCCAAACTGTGAAGCCGATTTTATATAGCGTTAACAACATTAGCGGGGCGATTACCAATTCTGATGGTGATACTGATGGCCTTACAGGCATGGCAGATGCGCGATTCTATGGCACTGGCGATGATGCATCAACAGAATTTGCAGGCTCATTCGCGATGAGTGATACGGCTAACAATCACTATTATGGCGTGTTTGGTAGCGAAATCGGAGATAATTATATCATTTCTGATGAAATCCAAACTGGCACTACCGTTACTAAACCAGCAGAAAACGATAAAACCTTAACAGGCTTTAATGATACTATGGCAAATCGGGCAAACAAAACTGATATTACCCTGCCCGTTGCCTCGATTGTGCAGATAACCAGCAATGATGATGACATGATTATCAATGAAAAAATCAGCGGTGGCGTAACGCTATTTGATTATGATAATGATGGTGATTTTGCAGGTGCGGGCTTAACTCTCTATTTTGACGATAAAAAATATGAAGTAACTGCTGGCACAGGCGGTGCAGATTCAATTGCCAGCAGCTCTGTTGAGGTTAATGGCGTTGCTGATACATCTGTTATTCTTAACCTTGACAGAGATGCTTTCGGCTTTACCGCCGCAAATTATATGGCAGTGATTGATTGGAACGTGGCAGGTTCAGACTATGATAGTTACGGCTTTGGCATGACGGGTTTTGAAACAGCAGGTGCTGATATTCCTAAAGTGAGTAATGCCCATTTCGCAGGTGAAGGGCATGGGCGATATGAGGTTAATGATGACAATTATTTTAGCACTTTCTTTAACATTACTGCCAATGTTGATTTTTTCAACCGCAAAGTGATGCTAGAAAGCAGTGATACATGTAGCGCACCTCTTGATGCTAACAAACTATGCGCGAATCTTGAGAAATACTACCTTAATTTCACTGGCACATTAAACTATGATTCTGCCGACAACAATTTGACTGGCGCCGTTACCACCACAGGCGATACTGATAACGCACAATTATCGGGCACAGCCGATGCGCGTTTTTATGGACCAGCGGCGGAAGAATTAGGCGGCACATTTAGCATGAGCAATCATGACGCAGGCTATGTGGGTTACTTCGGGGTGAAAAAATAAGGTTTATGATTTAAGGGGGGTGCGATGCAACTTCTCGGCGGTCATATCCGTGGGATTGCCCGCCTTGTTGCAACCCCCCTTAACAACCCCCCGCTGTTACTCAATACTAGCGGTGGTGTGGGTCAAACCGCCCCACTTTCGGGAATGACGAGGGTGTCGCTCGGTATCTTAAATTAAATATCTAACCGATAGGCTTCAATGAAATCTCTATCGGGGGTGACGCCCAACCCTGCCCTTTCAGGTGGTGTGACATGCCCTTTATGCGTCTTTAATTGTTGCCAGATATTCAGAGAATCTTGCAGTAATTCATCGCGAAATTTATTATCAGTGGTATCAAATTCAAGCATCGGTGCGCGCTGATAAATACCACCGGGCAAGGCAGGCATTGCCACCAATAAATGTAAATTCACCGCCACCGCCACTGCCGACCCCCAAACATGATTGACCACTGGCGTATGATGGGCATGGCATAGTGCCAATACGCGCAAATATTCGCTGATCCCCCCCAACGCGCACACTTCAGGTTGCGCGATATCTAAACAACGTTTTTCTAATAATGTCCGCCAGCCCCAACGGCTAAATTCTGCCTCGCCACCGCTGATATTCACCTTTAAGCCTTGCCGCAATTCGCGATAGCCATCTAAATCTTCGGGTGCAATCGGCTCTTCAAACCAATAGGCTTTCAACTCTTCTAACCCGCGCCCAACATAAAGCGCATCTGATGTGTTATAGCAATGGTTGGCATCTACCATAAAATCAAAATCATCACCTACCCCTTCACGCACTGCTGTGGCAAGGCGTAAATCATCATCAGGGCCAAAGCCAACTTTCATTTTGGTGGCGCAAAACCCCATCTGTTTGATTTGTGCCGCCTCATCACGAAAACGCGCACATAAGGAATCAATATTTTCTTGCCGTAGCATCATGCCATAGCCATAGACAGGGACATCCGCGCGATGCTTACCACCAATCAATTGATAGAGTGGCATATTGGCAATTTTACCGAAAATATCCCAAAGCGCAATATCAACGCCCGAAAGTGCCTGCATCGGCATGCCTTTCTGCCCATGGTCGCGCAACAGATTGTAAATTTTATGCCAGATTTTATCGCGATTAAGCGGGTCTTCGCCCAGAATCATCGGCTGAATCACTTTTTCAATGATGGTTTTATTGGCAATCGCGATATTGCCTGGCCCGAAAGATTCGCCCCAGCCCGTAACACCCTCATCAGTTTCAACTTCCACCAGATGCGCGGTGCGTTTGTGATAAAATTGCTGTGAATAGCCTAATTCATGCGGTAAATCATATTGTAGAATATGGCTGGTAATTTTGGTTATTTTCATTATTTACTCTTTTAAACTGCCTTATATTAAATTTTTAGGGCGCGTGAGATACGCTTTATCACTAAATAATCATTCAGCGCCAAATGTGAGCAATCATGCCCAATGCCCGCCTGCCCGATACCGCCATGCGGTAAATCAATATCATAGCGCACCCCGTTAATTTGGATTTCACCATAGCGCAATTTTGCCGCTAATGTTTCTGCTAGATTCAAATCTTTGGTGAAAATATAAGCGGTTAACCCACCATCGCCGCAATCATTGGCTTTAGCGATTAATTGCGGCGTATCATCATCAAATTCGATAATACTCACCACAGGCCCGAAAATTTCTTGCTTATAAAGCGCCATATTTTCGGTAACGTCCGAAATTACAGTGGGGGCGATATAATGCCCTTTGGCCAGATGCGGAGGCAAATCAGCTGGCCTATCGCCACCTGCCAACAAATTAGCGCCATCTCTCACTGCTTCATCTATCAATCTCTTCACATCTTGCCATGCTTTACCATTGATGAGCGGCCCAGTGGTAATAGTGGCATCTTTATCAAAACCAACAGTCGCTTGATTGGCGCGTTCCACACATTTTGCCGTAAAAGCCTGCGCCACCGATTTTGCCACAAACACGCGATTAGGCGCAACGCAAATCTGCCCCGCATTATTGAATTTTATCCCACACACAATATCAGCCGCCAGATCTAAATCGGCATCATCAAAAATCAGCACGGGTGAATTGCCACCCAATTCCATAGAATAGCGTTTGATGCTTGTTGCGCCCATTTTCATAATATGGCAACCCGTCGCGGTAGAGCCAATCAGCGTAATCATCGCTGGAATTACTGATGCTGATAGTGCATCGCTGGCTTCATGGCTATCGGTGCATAAAATCTGCACCACCCCTTTGGGCAATCCAATTTTTTCGCATAATTCACCCACCATATAGGCTGAAATCGGCGTTGAAGCTGATGGACGCAAAATAATCGGACAACCCGCCGCCATTGCGGGACCAATCTTAAAAGCAAGATTTAACAGTGGAAAATTCCATGCCAAAAAGCCAACACATACGCCAATAGGCTGATGCACCAAACGATGACTATGCGTGCCATCACGGTCAATCAACGCTTCATCACGGATACGGGCAATTTCTTCTGCGTAAAAATGCAATGAATTGACAAGACTATCATAATCTTCTTGCGTGGCATGCCATGGTTTACCCATTTCAAAATGAATCGCGGTGCGTAACTCAGTTTGATTTTTTATCACTTCATCGCGTAATTTTAGCATCCAATTTTTTCGTTCGGTAATTGAGGTGTTTCCCCATGATGCAACTGCCATTTGCGCCACCTGTAGCGCCTGTTGCACTTGGCTGATACCAGCAACATCAACCCTACCGACAATCTCTTCATTGGCAGGGTTGACCACATCAATCTGCTTATCGCATTTTGTTAGCGCGCCACCAATATAGGGGATTTTGTTATATTTCATTTATCATTCCTCATCAAAAAGATTTGCCAGTTTATTTTTTATATTATCGCCAATATAAAGTGCCAGCGCCTGTATGGTAGAAGTAGGATTCACCCCCCCAGCCGTTACAAAGATACTGCCATCAACAATAAAGATATTTTTCACATCATGCGACCGCCCCCAATGATTAACAACAGATTTTTCTCTATCATTGCCCATCCGTGCCGTGCCCATCTGATGCCACCCTGCGCGCCACCAAACCTTATCAACATCACCGCGTAAGGTCTTTTTTGCGCCTGCCGCCAATAACGCTTCTTCGGCGCGATTCATGCCATGTGCCAGCATTTTACGCGTATTCTCACCAGTTTTGTAAGTTATTTTTGGCGCAGGAATGCCATCACTATCGGTGAGATTATCATCTAATGTGACACAATTTGTCGGTTCTGGCAAATCATTGCTAACCACTGTTAACCCTGCCGAAAACGGATATTGCTTATCAAAATAGGTGCGATGTGCCTCGCCCCACGGAATCGGATTATCAATGCCATAACCGCCTAACGCATAAGTCATGGGTGTGGTATAGCGCCCGCTTGCCAACCCATAGCCAAGCGAGAAATCACGGCTTTCATCATGTTCATAAAATTCTTGCGATATGATACTACATGCCATCGGACCCTTAAAGCCTTCCAGCCTTTCATCAAAAATACCCGTAACGCCAACCAAAGGGTGAAACATGAGATTCTTACCCACCTGCCCACTGCGATTGGCAAGCCCATCAGGGAAATTTTTAGAGGTGGAATTAAGCAGTAAACGTGGCGTGCCAATGCCATTGCAGGCAACCACCACCATCTCGGCTTGTTGTGTTTGCAACTGGTTATTTTCGTCATAATAAAGCACGCCCGTTGCCATATCATCATCATTGACTAAAATTTCTTTAACGCGCGAATTGGTGCGTAGCAAAACCCCTTGCTGAATCAAAGAATTCCAATAGGTGAAGCCAACCGATGCTTTCGCGCCTACCGCACAGCCTAAATCGCAAGTGCCAGCATTGACGCATTTTGCGCGCCCTTCATAATCACGGCTTAAGATAGAGACATCTGATGGCCACCAATGCCAGCCAAGTTCGTTGAAACCTGATGCTAATTTCTGCCCTAATTTGCCAATCGGAATCGGTGGTAATGGCGGACTATAAGCAGGATAAGAAGGGTTGCCCGCATAGCCAGACACCCCCATATTGCGGTCATTAATATCATAAAAAGGCGCGAGCGTTTGATAATCCACAGGCCAATCATCGGCAACACCTGCTACAGAGTAACTGCGAAAATCCGAAGGATGTAAGCGTGGCCAATGCCCTAAAAAATTGATGGTAGAACCACCAACCGCATTGAAATTCACGGGTGCAATATCGGAATCATCATTATTAATCGGATAATCTTGCGGTAATTGCCTCACATTTGGGTCAGCACTGAAATTGCCGTAACGGGCAAGCTCATAATCAGGATTACGACTAGGGAATTCGGTATCATGCACCCATGGCCCTTGTTCTAGGCACAGGATTTTCATGCGTGTTTCCACCAAAGACCATGCAATCGCCGCCCCCGATGCGCCCGCACCAATAATCAATACATCAACAGGTTCGTTACTCATTGCGCCTTATTGCTCCTCAACATTTTAGATAACATGCGCCACGCGCCACAACTGATGCCGTTAGGTTTGCTAATAAGGCTTCATCTGATGGCACATCATAACCATCAGGCTGTGTAGGTTTGTTAGAAAGCCCGAATAAAACCCGAATCTCAGGCCTGCTGTAATAACCCATATAGGTTAATCGCAACAAAGCCTGAAATTCTTGATGAAAGGAGGTTTCCATTTTTTTAAGTGAATCAACCAACGCGTCTGCTTCTATATTTGTTAAAATATGCGTCAGCTGTTTCTCAAAATCTTGATTGTTCTCGGCATGTTTTAAGATGAAATCTTTTACCCCACCCAACGCAGCGGCGGATGGAATATTTTGCGCTTTATTGGCAGGAATCAGCGCATCTAAAATATCATCTAATAATTGTTGATGTTCTTGCGTCAATTGCATCTTATTTTCCTTTCATTTTTGATGCGTTTGCTAACAATAATCGCGTTGTTATTGCCTTTATTTTTTATCAAACTCTTCCAATTTTTGTTTGGCATTTGTGAGTAACAATACCATCTGTTTTTCTGCCTGCTTGCTGTTTCTAGCGATAATGGCATCAACCACATTTTTATGTGATGGCAAAGAATTTTTATTATCACGCGGGTCAGAATTGGTAATGCGAATTGAAATCAGCAAAGCAGAAAAAATTATCCCCTCAACACAGGAAAGCAATTCATTATTGGCCGCATTTAAGATTGATTTATGAAATGCCGCATCAGCAATGATAAAATCTTTCAGTGAGCCTTTTTCACGTTCCATCAAAGCAAACGCCATTTTAATATTTTGATGGTCTTGTTTCGACCCCCGCTCCGCCGCATAAGCGGCCGCTTTGGGTTCAATCATAAAGCGGAAATCCATTAAATTTTCTAAAAATTTTCGATTCGGTGGCGCAGATTGATGCCATGCCAACACATCATCATCAAACAGGCTCCAATTTGCGCGATTACGCACATGCGTACCAATACCACGCCTTACTTCTAGCAACCCTTTGCCCGTGAGAATCTTAATCGCATCGCGAATAACCGAACGGCTGACATGATAACGGGCAGCCAACGCATTCTCGTCCTCAATAATATCGCCAGTGGTATAAAAGCCTGCAACAATTTTACGCCCTAATTCACGCGCAACCTGAGTGGCAAGACTGTGAGTTAGCCCTGAACTGTCGCGCAAATCATAATAAAACATTTCACTTATAGCCATCATGCCAATATATAAACATATGATGTTTGGATTGTCAATAATTTTAATGATAAATAAGGAGTTATCAAATATAATTTATTAAAACATGATAATTATTATGTTTTATAAGAAAAAATATCCACAATAAAAACAACATCCATTATCAAACATATGATGTTTAATAAAAAAAGATGTTATTACTTGTATTTTTTTACTAGACATCTTATCGCAAACATGCTACCTATCAAAATAAGATATTACCTGAGGAGCAATTTGTGAGAAAATGAACATTAACTTTATCAACTCATATCAGCGAATTTTCGGCACTTTTCCGTTAAGAGGCGATGTTTTGCGTCAAGCACTTGAATTTGCTGGCGATGTTGGTTACCGCGCTTACGATACTGCCCAACAATATGAAAACGAAACAGAGCTGGGTGAATTTATTGCATCATCGGGGATTCCACGTAGCGAGCTATGTATTACCACCAAAGTATGTCCCAGCAGATTTGATGATGAGAGTGATTTTCTCAAATCAATTGATGAAAGCTTAAAACGGCTTCAAATTGAACAAATTGATGTGTTATTGTTGCATTGGCCACCCGTTGGTGAGGCGATTGAGCAATCATTGAAGCATTTGCAAAAAGCTTACGATAAAAAACTTACCAAGAATATCGGCATTTCTAATTATACGCGGCAAATGATGCATGATGCTAAAAAAATAGTGGATGCACCGATTATTGTCAATCAAGTTGAATTTCATCCAATGATTGACCAATCTGCGCTCTTAAAAGGCGCTTTAGAAACTGGCATTCCTCTTTCTTCTTATTGTTCATTGGCGCGTGCAGAAGTTCCTAAAAATAAAATGCTAGCTGATATTGGTAAGACATACGGCAAAACTGGTTCGCAAGTGGCACTTCGTTGGATTTTGCAAAAGGGTGTGCCGATTATTACGATGTCCACCAAGCTAGACAATATTAAAGCGAATTTTGATGTGATGGATTTCACGCTTTCAAATATTGATATTGATAAAATTAATGCGTTGATGGCAACGAATTATCGGGTAATATCGCTAGAAGAAGCCCCATGGGCACCCCGTTGGGATACACCCACACCCCGCGAAAATCGCCCTGCTGCTGTGTTTACTGGATAAAATTGAAGGAGAGTTACTTTTATGTATCTTGAAAAATTGAACATGTCAAACCGTATCGCCGTTGTTACTGGTGGCACGCAAGGTATTGGCTTAGCGATTTCAGAGGCACTTGCCGAAGCAGGCGCAAAAGTGATTGCGCTCACCAATGATGAATCGCAAATTGCGGTGGCGAAACAAGAAATGCAAAGCAAAGGCTACACGCTTGAATGTTTTGCGCTTGATGTTACTGATAGTGCTGCAGTTGATTTGATGGCTCAAAAAATTGAAGATGAGTTTGGCCCAGTCGATAATCTGGTTAATAATGCTGGCATATCACCCGCATTTCTTGGCGCAGAAGAAGTGCCTGATGAAATTTATCTCAAAGTGATGGATGTCAATCTTAATGGAGTTTTTTGGTGTTGCCGTTCTTTTGGCAAACGCATGTTGAAGCGTAAAACTGGCGCGATTGTTAATGTTGGCTCTATGTCAGGTGAGATTAATAATATTCCGCAAGACCAAAGCTATTATAATATTTCTAAAGCGGGTGTGCATCATTTAACCAAATGTTTGGCAGCCGAATGGGCGAAAGATGGCGTACGCGTTAATTGTGTTGCGCCCACCTTTATTGAAACCAAACTAACAAAATTTGGGATGGAAGATAATCCTGAAATGGCGAAAATTTGGTTAGATATGACACCGATGGGCCGCGTTGGGCAACCACATGAAATTGCATCAGTTGCCCTATTTCTTGCCAGTGATGCGTCAAGTTTAATGACTGGTGCGGTTGTGCTTGCCGATGCAGGTTACACACTTTGGTAGTATAAATTTTTGCCTGAATTATGAGTGGCGTTCATGCAAAAATTTATATTATGCCACTTAATAAAAATTTCTTTTAAAGGGAGGTTTTTTATGCAGAAAAAAATAATTGAACGCCGTTCGGTGTTAAAGGGAATGGCTGCCGCAAGCGCAGTTCTTGCCGCACCGAATATTATTCACGCACAATCAAATAGAGAATTAAATATTATTTTAATTACGAACCCATTTTCTTTTACAATTAAAGAGAAATTGGCGCCTATGTTTGAAGCAAAAACAGGCATGAAGGTGAATGTTGAAATCACTGATTATGGAACATTACACCAAAAATCAATGCTTGATGCCACAACTGGCACAAAACAATATGATATTTATGGTTTGGATATTACCTTTATCGGTCGCTTTGCTGCTGCTGGTGCATTGCATCAAGTGAATGACCCCAAAAAAGATTGGCTGAAACGCGATGCCAAAGAATTTGGTCTTAAGGGAATGATTCCAGCTGGTATCTATAATATTTGCGGTGTCAATGGTAAAGTCTATGGCTTGCCATCATCAGCCTATAATATTTTAGCGCATTATCGCCGTGATTTGTTTGAAAAAGAAGGGGTTAAATATCCTAAAAATTGGGACGACCACAAAGAAGTTATCAAACATTTCAGCCGCAAACATAACCCTGGCTCGCCTACCGAACATGGCGTGGCTTTCATGGGGAAACGTGGCACACCAATCATCCATGAAGAAATGGCGTATCATTGGGGCTTTGGTGGTTCTATTTTTGGTAAAGATCCATTGATGTTTCCTAATTTTGATAGTAAAGAAGGTATCGCTGCGGCAAAATATTACGCCTCAATGAAAGAATTTGCACCTAAAGGTGTTGAATCTTATGAATGGGGTGATAAAACTAATTCATTCATGCAAGGCGTTGTACCCGTTATGATGGCTTGGTCGGCTTGGGGACCTGATTTAGAAAATCCTGAAAAAAGTCAAGGTGCTGGTAATATTGAATATCTACCTGTGCCAACACAAAAAGGCGTTGATTTCACGCCATTTGGTGGTTGGGCGCAATGTATTAGTGCCAAAACCGACAAAAAAGACGAAGCTTGGGAATGGTTGAAATGGCTTAATAGCTACGATACTCAAGTCATTTTTGCCAATGAAGGCACAGGTGGCCCTACCCGTTGGGATGTGCTAGATAATAAAGACCTACAGAAGAAATTCCCATGGTTTAAGGCACTTTCTGCAAATGCTAAAACAGCAGAACGTGCGCCAAAATGGTATCTTGAAGATTATTGGCATTTCCGCACCCGTGATGAATATTATCCTGATTTTGAGGATATTGTTGGGCTTGCGCTTAATCGTATCGTCACTGGCGATGTCAGCGCAGAAGAAGGGTTGAAACAAGCGAAGAAAGACTATTACAACAAACTTGTTCGTGGTGGTTTTTATCGTGACCGTGGACTTGAGGTGCCAGTTGATCCGAAAAGTCTTTAACCATTAAATAATGCTTTATGCCCCAAATTATTTCTTCAACAGATTTATTTTGGGGCTTTGGCATTAATGTGATGATGTTATATTAAAACAATCAAGAATGTGTAAATGGGTTTTCAAATATGCTCAAAAAAAATAATCGTTCGGGCATCAATGGGATGCTTTTTATCCTGCCCGCTTTTATCTATCTGTTATTGATTACAATCATTCCAACCATTATGTTGCTTCGCTATGCTTTTAGTGATTGGGAGATTGGTGATTTTGGTGGCATTCAATATGTTGGTTTTGAAACATTTCAACAAGTTTTGGCAAATCCGATTACGGTAGATAATTTTAGAGCGACAATAGTTTTTGTGGTTTCGGCTGTTGTGATAGAGCTGATATTAGGGCTGTTAATTGCATTGGCATTGGTTAAAAATTTTCGGGGCGCAACATTGATACGCACCCTAATGATTGCCCCTGTTATTTCTGTGCCGATTGGCGTTGGCTTTATTTGGCGGTATATTTTACATCCTGACCTTGGCGTGATGAATTGGGCGATGGCAAAATTCGGACTTCCTTATATCCAGTGGTTTGGCGCAAAGCCTTGGGCAATGTGGAGCGTTGTGATTGCTGATATATGGCAATGGACTCCTTTTGTGATGCTCATTTTGCTGGCTGGGTTGGTCACAATACCACAATCACTTTATGAGGCGGCCGAAATGGATGGCGCTACCAAATTTCAGCAATTTATTCATGTTACCTTGCCATTATTATTGCCAACCATTATCGTGGCAACTATCTTACGCTTTATTTGGGCAATGAAGAGCTTTGATACTATTTTTGCAATGACGCGTGGCGGACCAGGCACCTATACATCGATACTCAATTTTGAAATTTATAAAGAAGCGTTCCAAAAATTCCACACCTCTTATGCGGCAGCGCTGAGTGTTTTGTTGCTAATCGTTGTGATTATCATGACAAAAATTGCCGTTAGCTTCATGAAAGATGAGAAATAATGAATAAATTATCTGAAAAATTTGTCGTAACCACTTTCATAGGGGTGGCTCTGTTTTTCTTCTTATTTCCTCTATTTTGGATGGTGCTGATGGGATTTAAAAACCATGCCCAAGCATTTTCTAACCCGCCTTTATTTATTTTCACCCCTACATTAGAAAATTTTATTTTTGGATTTGAAACATTAGGTTGGGGTAATAATCTTAAAAACAGCCTGATTGTCGCAACATTGACCACCTTCATCTCATTATTGCTGGGTGTGCCTTGCGCCTATGGCTTTGCGCGTTTTAAGATATTTGGCGATAAGCATCTGAGATTTTGGATATTATCGATTGTGATGATGCCGCCTGTGGTGGCGGTAATTCCAGTCTTTACGATATGGGCAAAATTGGGATTGATAGATACCTATCTGGGGCTGGCTATGGCGCATACAATTTTCAACTTGCCTTTGGTGATTTGGTTAATGATTGGCTTTTTGAAAGATGTTCCCCATGAAATTGAAGAAGCCGCGGAAATAGATGGCTGTAATAAAATTCAAAAATTATTATTTATCTCACTCCCCGTTGCCAAATCAGGGCTAGCGACAGTAACAACCCTATCATTTATCTTAAGCTGGAACGAATTACTATTTGCCAGTATCTTAACGCAAAGAAAGACGCAAACACTGCCACCTGCCATTGGCGCATTATGGAAAGATTTTGGCTTATTATGGGGGCAGATTGGCGCAATCACCTTAATTGCATCTGTGCCAGTATTAATCATTGGCTTTTTTCTGCAAAAACATCTGGTGCGCGGCCTCACATTAGGGGCGGTGAAAGAGTAAATATGACACTATCAATTATTAATTTATGGGTGATAAAATGGCAACAGTAAATTTAGAAAATGTCGTCAAAAAATATGATGATACGCAAGTGGTGCATAGCATTAATTTGCAAATAAAAGATGGTGAATTTTTAGTTTTACTAGGCCCATCTGGTTGTGGAAAATCCACCACATTGCGCATGGTTGCAGGATTAGAAGAAATTAGTGGTGGCACAATTTCAATTGGCGAAAAGATTGTCAATAATATCGTTGCCAAAGATCGTGGCGTGGCGATGGTGTTTCAAAGCTATGCGCTTTACCCCCATAAAACAGTGCGTCAAAATATGGAATTCGGCTTAAAATTATCAAAAACCCCGCGTGATGAGATTAACCGCAAAGTTCAAGAAACAGCCGATATTTTAGAATTAGGCGCGTTGCTTGATAGAAAACCGGGCGCACTTTCAGGCGGACAACGCCAAAGAGTGGCAATGGGGCGCGCGATGGTACGAACCCCAGAAGTTTTTCTATTCGATGAGCCTTTATCAAACCTTGATGCCAAATTACGCGCACATATGCGATTAGAATTGCAAAAATTACATCAAAAGCTTGCCACAACCACCATCTATGTTACCCATGACCAAATCGAGGCAATGACTTTGGCTGATAGAATCGTGATTATGAAAGATGGTCATATTGAGCAAATCGGCACACCGCAAGAGGTTTATTATCAACCCAAAAGTATCTTTGTTGCAAGTTTCATTGGCACGCCAGCGATGAATATGCTGGATATGGTGGTGAGCAAAACAGCAAAAGAGACGTGGCTAGAAACAGCCAAAATACGCATCCCTCTTAATGCCGATTATGCCAAAAAACTTGAAAATGGTCAGCAAATGGTGGTTGGCATCAGACCCAATGAATGTTTTATCAGCACTGATAATAAGCAAAGCAAGGGTAAGAATTTGTTAGGCACTGCCACGATTGAAATAGCTGAATTACTTGGCGCAAACGCACTTGTGGGCGTTGTTTTAGACGGTAAGGAATTATTCGTTGAAGTGAGTAGCAAAAACATCCCTGCACGTGGCAGTAAAATCTCGGTTTCATTTAATCCAGAAGCACTTCATATTTTTGATAAAGCAAGTGGGAATTCTGTGGTTTAGAGAAATAGTTGCGTAAGTGATATTGAGTATCATCGGCAAGGCGATTGCGCCACTGGTACAAGCAAGAGCCTTGCTAATTCTTGTGTAAAGCAACTTGGCGCATCCGGCGAGATTCGAACTCACGACCTCTGCCTTCGGAGGGCAGCACTCTATCCAGCTGAGCTACGGAT
>JAHZMA010000123.1 GCA_022599575.1 Alphaproteobacteria bacterium
AAATATGCCAAAAAAATTCTATCAGTCGCGGTGTATAATCACTATAAAAGATTGCGCTATAATGAGGGTAGTAAACAAAATGTGGAATTGGCAAAATCAAATATTCTGCTGATTGGCCCTACAGGTTCGGGCAAAACCTTATTGGCGCAAACATTGGCGCGTATTTTGAATGTGCCATTCACCATTGCTGATGCCACCACCCTCACTGAAGCGGGTTATGTTGGCGAAGATGTTGAGAATATCATCTTAAAATTACTGCAAGCCTCAGATTATAACGTTGAGCGCGCCCAGCAAGGCATTATTTATATTGACGAGATTGATAAAATTAGCCGTAAAGCAGAAAATCCTTCAATCACCCGCGATGTTTCGGGCGAAGGGGTGCAACAGGCTTTGTTGAAAATCATGGAAGGCACAGTTGCCTCAATTCCACCGCAAGGCGGACGCAAACACCCACAACAGGAATTTTTGCAAGTAGATACCAGCAATATTTTATTTATTTGTGGCGGTGCTTTTTCTGGTTTAGAGAAAATCATCAATCAACGCAGTAATAAATCATCTATCGGTTTTGGTTCCAAAATCCGCGATGTTGATGAACGTAAATTAGGCGAAGTTTTTGCCGATGTGGAAACCGCAGATTTGATTAAATATGGGCTGATTCCTGAATTTACGGGCAGATTGCCAGTAGTGGCAACGTTAGAAGATTTGGATAAAGAGGCGTTCATTCAAATCTTAACCCAACCGAAAAATGCGCTGGTGAAGCAATATCAGCAATTATTTGAGATGGATGATGTTACGCTTAATTTCACTGATGATGCCTATCATGCCATTGCCCAAGAGGCAGAGAATCGTAAAATTGGTGCGCGCGGTTTGCGCTCGATTTTGGAAGATGCGTTGCTTGATATTATGTATGAAGTGCCAACTGATAATAATGTTAAAGAGGTGGTGATTAACCGCGATGTGATTGAGAAAAAATCAGAGCCTATTAAAGTCTATGCCAAGCAAGAAAAACCGAAACAGGCGGTAAAGCGCAAGCCTAGTAAAAAATCGGTAAGCGGTAAGGATTAACTTTATATACGCTTATGTTGAGTAACCGAAACTCATTCCATCGCTAATATTGAGTATGGCGAAACTTTCTCCGCTTCCGTGTTGAAATACGCGGTGGGGGGCATGGGGGGCGTCATCGCGTGGCAAATGGCTTTTGCCAGATTTGCCAAAGCGTATGTCGCAAAGCCCCCCATATAAAAATGTGATAAAGACCCCCCTTGATACCATAAACGCTATAAAGATACGCGCCGCCTTTGTGTTACATACCTCGACATGCACCACCCTCGTTTCCCCTGCGGAAGCAGGCGCGACAATATTTAGCAAAAAACATGTGGATAGATATTCTAATTTACCTTTAAGTTGAATGAGAGTTATATCAACATCATACAATGAATAGGATTGACGCTAAATATTATCTCATGGAAGCTTGCAAGACAATGAATTTTGATACGACACCACTTGGTAAAACAGTATCCTCTAATTGGCAATTAAATAAAAATGGTAATAAGCAAACCCTCTATCAAGATAGGCTAGAGAGATTTTTTGAATCTATCAAATCTCCTACCAGCACGCCAGACAAACCAAGATACAAAAGATTGCGTTCATCTCCGTTAAGATATGCTGGTGGCAAATCATTAGCGGCAGGATTTATCGCTGAACATTTACCACAAAAGGCAATAACTCATATTGTGTCCCCATTCTTTGGGGGTGGTAGTTTTGAATTTGGTATATCTAATGCCCTTGATTTAGAGATAATAGGAGGTGATGTTTTTGACTTGCTTGTCAATTATTGGCAACATCAATTAACAGACTCTACTGGGTTGGCTAATGTTCTTAGAGATTTTAACCCCACACCTGAATATTATCGAATAATTAAAGAAAAACTGAAAGCACATTGGAATGGTAATGTTTTGATAAAGGATAAACAATTACTTGCTGCAATTTATTATTTTAACCATAATTGTTCTTATGGTCCTCATTTTTTAGGTCATCCATCATCTGTTTACTTGCAAAAAGATAGATATATTAAATTATTAGAACGCGTTGAAAGTTTTTCGGCTCCTAAAGTTAGTGTCGTAAAAACATCATTTGAAAGTCTTATTATCAACAATAAAAGAAGTTTTCTTTATTGCGACCCGCCTTATTTTTTGTCGGGTAATATGTTTGTTGGCATGTATCCCCATAGAAATTTTCCAATTCATCATGTAGGATTTAATCATGAACTTTTAAGGGATTTGCTTATAAAACATAAGGGTGGTTGGATTTTATCATATAATGATTGCCCCGAAATTAGAGAATTTTATAAAGGTTTTAAAATGTGCGAGCCTCAATGGCAATATACATTTGGTCAAGGTGATACCCGTATAGGTGAGAATAGATTAAACGGTAATGGTACTCATATTAAAAAGAGTCATGAACTTTTAATATGGAAAGATTGATATTATGGTGATTAAAAAACGTGGCTTTCAAACAAAAGAGCAGGCTCAAGAGGGAAGGGCAAGGGGACATAGAAAGGCAAAAGAATTTGCACAAATTATTGGTATGAAAGATGATTATGCGAATGATATACAAGCTAAAAAAGATGTGATAGACCCATCTGGCGATTCGCATAGTTTAAAATCTGGCAAAAAGAAGTGGCAGATTTTTTTATATTCCTATTCCAGAATATCAACTGATATTGGTTTTAAGTCAATGAATGGAATGGGTAAATATCTGATTGCTTTATTAGATGCTTTCCCAAATGATTATGAGGCTTATGTTTCTAATAAAATGATAACTAAAAATAAATTGGCTAAAGCACAAACAGAGCTAGCTGATTTTCTAAAATCAAATAAGAATATTCTTGAAGCTTTTTTTCTAAAATCTTTTTTTAATTCTGGTGAGGTTAATTATTTAACAATATATGGTGAGGATGAACAAAAATACCATGTTTTTAACAGTGGTGAGATTGCAAAATTACTTTCTGAATTGTTAGAAGTTGCTAATTCACAGGCAAGAAATATTGGACAAGTCAGCGCGTTGAAAACAATCTTTAAGTATGATGGTAAAAATATTGCAGAATTAGAGATAAGAACAGAGTCAAACCATTATAGAGAAATTAGATTTAATATGTATGTTAAAGCTTTGGAAATATTTAAAACAATAGATTCTAATCCAGTTTTGAAATTTAATGATAATGTTTTGGTTTATGGAGTAGCAAAGAAAAAATTTGGCAGATGGTATTAAGCGCATAAATTTTCAAACCTTTAGTCGATGCGGATTGCCAATTCTGACTCTTATAGCACACGGGATTTCGGCAGGCTCAATCACCTGATATGGCGCGTGTTGTTAGATTCGTCAAAATTAGCGGTGGTGTAAGTTGCGATACATTATAATATGGGGGGCTTTGCGGTTTGTTTTTATATTTAAGGGGGGCTGCGGTGATTCCCATTATATATGGGTGGCTTTGCGATTCTGTTTATGGTATCAAGGGGGGTGCGGCTTCGCTTCTCGGCGGGCAAGGCAAAAGCCGCCCACCTTGTGAAGACCCCCCTTGATAATCCCCCCCGCCATACTCAACATTAGCGGTGGTGTAAATTGCTGTTACTCAATACTGGCGGAGGAGCGTGTCGCTAGATACGCAATACAAAGTTCGTATTCTCGATGACGAGGCAAGCCTCGCCCTTTTACTGGATTCCCCCTTGCTTTACTCAATAGTTAGCAAGGCTCATGCTTGTACCTGTGGCGCATTCGCCTTGCCGATGGTACTATAGTAGAGTGAAATGGCACATTGGCACGGAATGACGAGGCGGAGGAGTGCGTATCAATAATCATCAGGAAATTTCGTTGGCGCGATTTGCACCAATTTACTATTTTTACCACTGATGCGCTTGATGCTATAAAGCCGTTCTACCGTGCCATTTTCTAGCAATCTAAAATGCGAGCCAACACCGCTATAGCCATTGGCGACATGCAGATGGGCGGGGTTGATGTTACCATCCTTACCAATGGTGAGTGCCAGAGAAGTGGCATCATAAACTAGCGATACCAAAGTGGGTGCTGTTTTGCCGAATAATTGCCGATAGCGGCGTCTAAAATCTTGATAGCGTGGCGAATCGATACTGACATGCAACGCACCACTTAACGCAGGGTCGCTGGCAAGACGGCGCATCTCGTCCCATAATTGCAAGCCATAAATCGTCACATTTTGGGTGTTTAAATCATAAAACGCAAACAGTGAAATGATGGTTTGTAAGAGACGTGACGACCCAACAACCATCAAAACCGCATCAAAAGGCGGGCCGCTAACGGTATCAAGGTCGTCCAACCTGCTTAATTCACTTCTAATAACATTCCTATCGCTTAAAGTTTCATAACGTTCGACGGTTTTGGGTGGCGCTAAACGCTTAATTTTAGCAACAATATCCTTCATTGCTTGTGCATCGCGCGAACGGCTGATTTGTGCCACTTGTTTTTTATGCAGATTCAGTTGCGATTTGCGGTAATCATAATGGGTGAATTGTCGCACCTGTTGCGATAAATCAGTGCTGTCCTCATCATAATAGGTGAGATAGGCAAGCTCTTTATTATATTTAGCCAATTCATTTTTCACTGTTTGAGTTACCAACCTGCCATAATCGTTTTCAGGCGTAAAGATGGCAATTTTTTTGGAACCATTGGCAAGCGCGTAATTGATAATTTGTTTGGCTTGTTGCGCGGGGGTAAGACCAAAAACATAAGTGCCAGTTTCAGCAATGGCTTCGGAATTAGAAAAAGCGATAATGGGTAGCCCTATTTTACCCACAAGTGGTGCAATTTTGCTGACTGATTCAGCAAAAAGTGGCCCTAATATAATATCAATATTATCACGCGTTACTTGCTTTACCACATTATTTAACTGGCTATCAGTTTCACCAATGTTATAAAAAAATAATTTTGTGTTTTGCTTATTAGAATCAAACAATGCCATTTGGGCGGCATTATGCATTAACTCCACCAGTTTTTCTAATTTGGTTTCAGGTAAAATGATGCCAATGCGTAATTCACCATCATTTTGTGATAATCTTTTTTTTGCCGCTGATGTTGAAAAATTTTGATTTGGATTTTGGTTATCATTATTAATGCCAACCCCATCACGCTTTAGCAAAAATTCTTGGAATGTCTGCTCATCATAGGGGGTAAGGCTTAAACTTGGCTGGGATAATGAATTTTGCGAATCGGAAAGATTCAAAATGGTGCTATCAGGTTGAGCATATGCCGTTTTCACAATGGCATTGCTCATTAAAGCACCTGTTAATATGACCATTAAGATGCTCATTAATAGGATAGGGCATAAAATAAAAATGAATTTTTGTGAAATGAATCTTTGCATTGCTATTAATCAGCCATTATTAATCAGTTTATCATGTCCCTTTATAACAATAAACATGCGTCAAATAAAGCATCCCCTTTACAAAAAGATTTGCTACAAAAAGATGCTATTGCTGAGTCTGCTCCCCAAAATTTCACAAGAGGGGATTTTGCGGGGGGGCTGTATTTATTGGCAACGCCCATCGGCAATTTGCAAGATATAACATTACGCGGGCTTAGCCTGCTAAAATCATGCGATATTTTACTATGTGAAGATAGCCGTGTTACGCGCAAATTATTGCAATTTTATCAGATTAAAGTGCCGAAAATTGTCAGCTATCACGACCATAATGGCTCAAGAATGCGCCCAAGAATCATAGAATGGCTGAAAGAGGATAAATGCGTGGTGTTGGTAAGCGATGCTGGCACCCCGCTGATTTGCGACCCTGGCTATAAATTGGTGCTGATGGCGCGTGCCGAACATATCAAGGTGCATAGCATTCCTGGTGCGTGCGCTTTTGTGACCGCGCTGACATTATCGGGTTTGCCCAGTGATAAATTTATTTTTTTGGGCTTCTTACCGCGTCAAACAAAAGCGAGACAGATTTTATTGCAGTCGGTGCAGCATTTACCGATGACTCTGATAGTTTACGAATCAGCCTTGCGATTGGTAAAAACTTTGCATCAGCTGCATGATATTTGTGGTGCGCGCAAAATTGTGTTGGCGCGTGAATTAACAAAATTTTACGAGGAAGTAAGGGTGATTGATAGTGCGGCAATCCCCGATGATTTAACCCTAAAAGGCGAATATGTGTTGCTGATAGAGGGGCAAATGCTTCAAAATAATGATGATGATTGGCAGGCATTATTACAGCAGGCGATGTTGAAAATGAGCCTGAAACAAGCGGTGCAAACCACTGCGGAGTTAAGCGGTGTCAAGAAACAGACAATCTATCATTACGCGCTTGAATTAAAGGCGCAAAATTCTGATGACGCAACATAAGCGGCAACAAGCCTATCAACGTGGCAAATATGCTGAAATTTTAGCATTGCTATTTTTATTATGCAAAGCCTATCGTCCGTTGGCATGGCGCAAACAAATGGTGTTTGAAGCTGATTTGCTGATGAAGAAAAATAATGTTTTGGTGCTGGTTGAGGTAAAATATCGCGATGATATTGATGATGCGCTAATGGCGATTGATGCAAAAAAACTCAAAAGATTAGAGCATGTCGCGCTGATGGCACAAAAGCAATATCAGCCATTGTTTAAAAAAACACCCAATATTAGAATCGATGCGGTGTTAATCGGCAAATATAGGATACGCCATATTAAAAATATCACACTACTTTAATGCTGGCTTTACTTTTTACTTGAAAAATAGCATCAATTTCATTACATTATGTGCTTCGTAAATATCCCAAGCAAACATGCAGATAGAGGCGGCGCATTACATAAATGTGCAAACGGGTATGCCTACTATTTGCTAATACTTATAAGCGAGGTTAAAATGCCCAAATTGAAAACAAAAAGTTCGTTTAAGAAACGATTCAAGGTGACCGCAACGGGCAAGATTAAATTCTTTTCTGCTTGTTTGCGTCATAATACTGGGAACCGTACGCAAAAAATGAAACGCACCAATCGTGGCTCTCAAGTGATGAAAGCATGTGATGCGCGGTTTGTGAAGCGTTATTTTGCAGGAAAGGTGCGTTAGAATGGCACGGGTAAAACGCGGCGTTACATCTCATGCGCGCCATAAAAAAGTATTAGAGAAAGCCAAAGGTTATTTTGGCAGAAGAAAAAACACCATTAAGGTTGCACGCCAAGCGGTAGAAAAAGCAGGGCAATATGCCTATCGCGATAGGCGGGCGCGGAAACGTGATTTTAGACGGTTATGGATTCAACGGATTAATGCAGCTGCACGTCTTAATGGTACTAGCTATGCGTTATTAATAGGTGGGCTTGCCAAAGCCAATATTGAGATTGACCGTAAGATGCTTTCTGAATTGGCGATTCACTCGCCACAAGAATTTGCTGCTTTGGTGAAACAGATACAGCCGCATATCGATTCAGTTGACGCAAAAAAGATTCCGCTCAAAACAACAACGCCCAAAAAAGCACTCGCATCTTAATATGCGATGGATGATGTTATAAAATTACTGGAATCTGCCCGCAATGATATTGCTAAAGCGGATAATCTTCAGCAATTAGAATCATTGCGCGTTGCTTTATTGGGAAAAAAGGGCAGTCTTACCGATGCGATGAAGTCGCTTGCAGGCCTTTCTGACACCAACAGGAAAGAAAAAGGACAGCAGTTAAATCTGGTTAAACAAGAAATCACCGATTTGCTGACAAAACGCAAGGTTTTGCTTGAACAAGTAGAATTAAATCATCGCCTTAAAGCTGAAAAAATTGATGTTACCTTGCCCTCACTTGCTTGGCAAATTGGGCGTTTGCACCCGATTACGCAAACAATAGATGAGCTGACGGCAATTTTTGGGCAGATGGGTTTTTCGGTAGCCGAAGGTCCAGAAATTGAAGATGATTTTCACAATTTCACCGCGCTTAATATCCCGCCATCACACCCCGCACGGCAGATGCATGATACATTTTACCTGCACCCACAACAAGAAACTCCACAAGAAGGCAATAATGCACCGCCAGTGTTACGCACCCATACCTCACCCGTGCAGATTAGGGCATTAAAATCTTTGCCTAAACCAGTAGCGGTGATTGCCCCTGGTCGCACCTATCGCAGTGATTATGACCAAACCCATACCCCCATGTTTCATCAGGTGGAAGGCATTTGGATTGACAGGCAAACCCATATGGGACATTTGAAAGGTTGTTTGATTGATTTTGTCCATGCGTTTTTTGAAAATGAGTCGATTCCCGTGCGGTTTCGCGCCAATCATTTTCCATTCACCGAACCCAGTGCTGAACTTGATATTGGTTATGGCATCATCGATGGCATGATTCGAATCGGTGAGGGTGATAAATGGTTGGAAATTTTAGGGTGCGGCATGGTGCATCCCAATGTGTTGCAGGCGTGCGATACCGACCCCGATTCATATCAAGGTTTTGCTTTTGGTATTGGCATTGAACGGCTTGCCATGCTGAAATATGGCATTCCCGATTTACGGACATTTTTTCAATGCGATTTACGGTGGATGCGCCATTATGGCTTTTTACCCTATGATACCGCTAGCTCGATTCGCGGATTAGGCCTATGAGAGTTGAAATGATGAGGTTGAACAGATGAAATTCACATTAGAATGGCTGGCAGAACATATCAGTTTGCATGATGATGTTACATTGCAGAAAATATGCCATACCCTTACCCAACAAGGGCTTGAGGTGGAAGAATTGCAAGATAACGCCGCTTTATTAAAAGATTTTGTGATTGCCGAAGTGATAAAATGCGAACCGCATCCTGATGCCGATAAGTTAAAATTATGTCAGGTTTTTGATGGCAAGAATCAACATCAGGTGGTGTGTGGTGCGCCCAATGCCAAACAAGGCATGAAAGGCGTGTTTGCGCCAGTTGGCAGCTATATAGCGGGTGCAGATTTCACCTTAAAAAATACCAAAATTCGTGGGGTCGAATCGCAAGGCATGCTATGTTCCGAACGTGAATTACAAATTTCTGACGAACATGATGGCATTATCGCGCTTGGTGATGACGCGCCTGTGGGCAAAAAATTTGCCAAATTTGCAGGGCTTGATGATGTGGTGATTGATATTGCCGTTACCCCCAATCGTGGCGATTGTTTGGGGGTGCGTGGCATTGCCCGCGATTTGGCGGCGGCAGGGTTAGGTGTGTTACAACCGCTGAAAATGACTGAAAAACAAGCACCAAAAATCACTATCGAAAGCCCAATAAAATGGCAGATTGATTTGGATGATAATTTTTATCATCATTGTCCCTATGTGGCGGGGCGTTATTTTACGGGGCTGAATAATCAAGGTAAAACCCCTGCTTGGATGCATCGTCGCTTAAAAGCGATTGGTGTTAAGCTTATCTCGCCATTGGTTGATGTTACCAATTATATCACATTTGATTTAGGGCGGCCCTTACATGTGTTTGATGCCGATAAAATCAGCGGTGATTTGCATATGCGTAAAGCCAAACAAGGTGAAAAACTCACCGCGCTTGATGGTAATGACTATCAATGTAGCCCCGATATGACGGTGATTAGCGATGCTAATGCCGTTGTTAGTCTTGCTGGTATTATGGGTGGGCTTGATTCGGGCTGTATTGCCACTACTGAAAATGTGTTTTTAGAAGCGGCATTGTTTGATGCGGTGAATATTGCCGAAACGGGGCGCAAATTAAATATTCATTCCGATGCGCGCTTTCGATTCGAACGCAAAATTGACCCTGATATGTTGTTATCAGGTTTGGAATATGCCTCGATGCTGATTTGTGAGATTTGTGGTGGCCAGATGAGCGAGATTGTCAGCAAAGGCACATTGCCCGATACACAACTCCAAATTGATTTTCAACTTACAAGATTGCGCGATTTTGGTGGCGTAGAGATTGAAACTGATGAGGTGATGAGAATTTTAAGCGCGTTGGGCTTTGACATAATAAGTCATGAAAATCAAATATTAACCCTAAAAATTCCATCATTTCGCCCTGATATTATCACTCAAAGCTGTATTGTAGAAGAAGTTTTGCGGATTTATGGTTATGATAATATTCCAGTGGTATCATTGCCGAGCAGGCAAGCGGTTGCGGGCAATATCCTAACTCTTACCCAAAAACGCGTTAATTATATCAAGCGGGCATTATGTGCGCGTGGGCTTTACGAAGCCTATAGTTGGTCATTTTGCGATAGCGAAAAGGCAAAACATTTTTGGAGCGAATCGGCAAAACCACAAAATTTATATTTGCAAAATCCGATTTCAGAAAAATTAAACATCATGCGCCCCACCCCGTTGGTAACTTTGCTTGAGGCGATGGGTGAGAATCATGCACGTAAAATATTTGATATGAAATTGTTCGAAATAGGGCCAGCTTTTGATGATGCGTTTGATGGGCAAAGGCTGATGTTGAGCCTGTTACGCAGTGGTGCGAACAGCAATAAAGATTGGCAATATAATAGCATTCAAAGCAATTTATTTGATATTAAAGCTGATATTATGGCCGCCATTGAGGCAATCGGTTTTGATGCACAAAAATTCAAAATTAGCGATGAAGCGCCCAATTATTATCATCCTGGTCAATCGGGTAGTGTGATGCTTGGTAAAAATGTGATCGCGCATTTTGGCACATTGCACCCATTGGTGGCGCGTGATTTTACGTTGAAAAAAACTGTCTATATGGGCGAGGTCTTTATTGATAATTTGCCAATTTCTTCTAAAAAGAGTAAAGCAAAAGCAAAATTACAAGCATCAACCTATCAACCAGTGATGCGTGATTTTGCCTTTGTGCTAGATGAGCAAATCAATGCTGGGGAATTACTTGCGTTAATCAAAAAGGCTGAACCAAAATATTTGAGCAATGTTGGTGTTTTTGATCTCTATCAAGATGATTTATTGGGGCGGGGTAAAAAATCACTGGCTGTTAATGTAACATTACAACCATTACAAGAATCTTTTACCGATGAGGCTTTAGAAGGAATTAGTGCAAATATCATTGAGGCGGTGAAAAAAATAGGTGCAAAATTGCGCGAATAGTAGCATAATGCATCAGGATTTGAAAAATGGTGAAGAGAGACAAATGGCTATATTAAAAAAATCTATAAAATGGTTGCCTAATATTTTGACCCTATCAAGAATATTATGCGCGCCATTATTATTTTATCTCATCGTTGAAAGCTATTATCACAATCATGATAATACAGTCTGGACATGGATAGTGTTGATTATGCTTTATAGTTTTATCACTGATTATTTAGATGGCTGGTTGGCACGTAAATTGAATTCAATATCGCATTTTGGCGCTATGCTTGACCCAGTTGCCGATAAAATTGTGGTGATTGTGATGCTGATTTCAGTCAGTATATTAGATGTGTTTGGACCCGCTGGCTATGTTGCGGTTTTGGTGATTATTATTCGGGAATTTATTGTATCGGGCGCACGCGAATATAGTGGTGCTTACCAAATAAAATTACCCGTTACCCGCTTGGCAAAAATTAAAACAACGCTACAAATGACGGCATTATTAATTATTTTTGTGGAACAGAGGGTTCAAATTATTCCAAATGTTAAGCTGGGTGAATTTTTACTGATTTGTGCCGCGATTATGTCGCTGATAACGGGTGTGCAATATTTTAGAAAAACGGTTATTGCCTTAAACAATATCAAGCAAGTGGTTTAATGTAACATGCCATTTAATGATGGAGCTGATAATGATGGAATTGGCAATCATGCACCTAAAGTGATAGGGTTTGCTGGTTTTAGCGGTGCGGGCAAGACCAGTTTAGTGGAACAATTAATCACCCATTTCACGAAAAAAAATATTAAAATTGCTTTAATCAAACATGCCCATCATTCTTTTGATATTGACCATCAGGGCAAAGATAGCTATCGGCATCGTAAAGCAGGGGCGCATGAGGTTTTGATAAGCTCAAAAAAACGCTATGCTCATATGGTGGAAACAGATAAAGAGTTGACATTAGATGAATTACTCCCCAAAATTAACGATGCGGATATGGTGTTTGTGGAAGGTTATAAGCTCGCGACTATTCCTAAAATTGAAATTTATAGAAGCGCGCATATTGAATCTTTATCGGATAAATATTCATCAAAAAAACATTTATTGGCAAAAAATGATAAAAATATAATCGCCATTGCCACCCCGCAACAAGATAAGCCATTGGTCAGCGGTTTGGCGACATGGCTTGATTTAGATGATGTGATGATGGTTGCTGATTTTATCGGTAATTATCTAAAGGTTGATTGTTGAAATGGCACAACTTTATGATTGTTTTGCTAAGGGTGGGTTGTTACCGCTTGCCGATATTTATGCTTTAATTGCTGATTTAGATGGTGTGCAGGAGGTTGAGACGCTAACGCTTGCAGATACACTGAACCAGAATATCAGAGGGCGGTTATTGGCAAAAAATATCATTGCGCCATTTTCAGTACCATCTTTTGCGAATGCGGCGGTTGATGGTTATGCGTTTCGCCATCAAGATTATCAGCAACAAATGGCAGTTTCGGGCAAGGCCGAGATGCAATTAATCGCCACCATTGAAGCAGGCGATAGAAGCGATATTGCTTTGCAAAAAAATCAGGCGGTATTAATTTTTACGGGTGCTGCCATGCCCAAACATGCCGATATGGTGGTGATGCTAGAAGATATTGCAGAAAATCGCTTGATGCTGGCACAAAAAATATCAGCGGGCGAACAGCCAATGATTACAATTCCAGATGGCTTAAAACAATATGATAATTATCGTCCGATTGGTGATGATGTTGCTGAAACTGATGTGATTTTACATGCGGGCGATGCGCTTACCCCCCCGATGCTTGCCATGTTGGCCGCGTTGAATATCAAACAAATTCCAGTGATTCGACAATTAAAAGTGGGGATTTTATCAAATGGCGATGAGCTGATGCGCGATGATGATATGTTAACTTATGGCAAAATTTATGATGCGAATCGACCTTTGCTTAAAAAATTATTGGCATCTTATGGCGTTTTGGTGACTGATTACGGTATTATGAATGATGATAAGCAGGCGATTAAAGCTGTTTTTGAAGAGGCGACAAAAACCCAAGATTTGCTGATAAGTTCGGGCGGTATGTCCGAAGGTGGTAAGGATTATATCCGCGCCCTATTACAAGATGATTCTCCGCAAAATAATGGCAAATTATGTTTTTTACGCGCTGCCATTAAACCGGGCCGTCCCGTTGGTATCGGTTATTGGCGCGATATGCCAATTATTGGACTGCCCGGCAATCCTGTTGCTGCTTTTACCGTATTTTTGGCGATTGCTTTGCCGATGCTGATGCGCTTGCAGGGGCATAAAACCACAAAATTGCCGTTGCAATTTCAAGCATTGGCTGATTTTAATTATCAAAAGCGTCCGCAGCGCACCGAATATGTGCGGGTGAAACTGATGGGGCATGATACAAAAACACATTTGCCGATTCTAGCGCGCTATGGCAAAAAAGGCGCGGGGGTGCTATCATCTTTATTAGGCGCAGATGGTTTTGCCGTGCTAGAAGGTGATAATATCACAAAGGGTATGCAAATCAGCTATATGCCGTTTGAGCAATTTTTTTGAGTTAAGGTTGAGCTATAATGGTAAAAATTTATTATTTCGCATGGTTACGGCAAAAAATCGGTAAAAATTCCGAGCAGTTGGATTTGCCAATATCGATACAGAATGTGGCACAGCTACGCGATTATCTCATTGGGCAGAGTCAGGCTTACGCGATTTTGCAACAATATGATGATGTGATTAAAATCGCGGTTAATCAGCAATATGTTGATTGGCAAGAAGCGATTAAAGCTGGTGATGAGATTGCATTTTTTCCACCCGTTACAGGCGGTTAATAATGATTGATATTCAAATTAAGATGCAGGATTTTAATGCCTATCAGGCGTTACAGCTTTGGCAAAAAAAATTGCAACAAGATAATAACGCGCAAGAAGTGGAAGCCCAAGAAATAGGCGCAATCTGTCATTTTATCGGCTTAATGCGTGCGCGTAATCAGTGCAATCAATTGTTACAATCCATGAATTTAGAACATTATGCAGGCATGTGTGAGAAAATTTTACACAATATTGCTGATGATGTGATGCAACAATTCCAAATTGAGCATGTATTGCTATGGCACAGATGTGGCGAAATTTTACCACAACAGCCGATATTACTGATTGCCACCGCATCAAAACATCGGCAAGCGGCATTTGATTCATGCCATTATTTTGCCGACCGCTTAAAAATAGAAGCGCCCTTTTGGAAAGAAGAAATCACGAAAGACGGACAAGCGGAATGGGTGGCACAAAAACAGCAAGATTTATCACAAAAAGATAAATGGATAAAAAATGACCAAAAAATGGGTTGATAATTAATGGTAAATTGTTACAAATAGGCTTGACGCAAGCTTAAACTTAAAGGTGATGTGATGTTACGAACAGTGCCAATTCATAAAGAGACAGATTATGTCTCTATGCGTAAAGCAGGTAAATTAGCTGCTGAAGTGCTGGATTATATCACGGGTTTTGTGAAGCCCGGTGTCTCTACGGGTGAGCTAGATAGGTTATGCCATAAATTTATTTTAGACCATAATGCCTATCCTGCGCCACTTAATTATCGGGGTTTTCCTAAAGCCACTTGCATTTCAATCAATCATGTTGTGTGTCATGGCATTCCTGATGATGGTAAAATATTGCGTAATGGTGATATTCTTAATATCGATGTAACGGTGATTCTTGATGGTTGGTATGGCGATACCAGCCGTATGTATTGGTGTGGTGATAAAATCTCACGCCAAGCCCAGCTGCTCACCAAAGTAACCCATGAATGTTTGATGCGGGGCATTGATGCTGTGAAAGCAGGGGCAACATTGGGCGATATTGGTCATGCAATTCAAACGCATGGCGAGCAAAATCGTTTTTCGGTGGTGCGCGATTTTTGCGGGCATGGCATTGGGCGTAATTTTCATGATGCGCCATCGGTGATGCATTATGGTAATAAGGGTGAGGGCATGACATTGGAAGAGGGCATGATTTTTACCATTGAGCCGATGATTAATTGTGGCACATGGCAGGTGAAAATTCTTTCTGATGGCTGGACGGCGATTACCAAAGACCGCAAATTATCGGCGCAATTTGAACATACATTGGCGGTGGTAAAAGACGGAGCTGAAATTTTCACCCTCTCGCCACAGGGGTTACATTGTCCGCCATATTCTGTTTAATTAGGAAATATTGTGGATAAAAAACCGCATTATCATGGGCATCGTCAGAGGTTGCGCGAAAAATTATTACGCAATGCTGATGGGCTGGCGGATTATGAATTGCTGGAATTAATTTTGACACAAGCATTGCCACGTGGTGATGTTAAGCCTTTGGCAAAGGAATTGCTGAATCGTTTCGATTCATTTGCATCTTTGCTGGCTGCCCCTGCATCACAAATTATGGAGGTAAAAGGGGTTGGAGAATCGGTGGTAGCGGCACTTAAAATCACCTATCATGCCACGTCACGGTTGGCGGCAGCGCAAATTAATAATAAACATATTATTAATTCATGGCAAGAATTGTTGAATTACTGCCGTGTCAAAATCGCCTATGCTAAAATGGAACAATTTTATGTTATCTGTCTCAATCAGCGCAATTATGTGATTGACCATCAATTATTGCAAACTGGCACGATTAACCATGTCACGCTTTATCCGCGTGAGATTCTGAAACATGCACTTGATAAGGGCGCGACCGCATTAATTCTGGTGCATAACCATCCTAGCGGTTCGGAACAACCATCAAAAGGCGATATTGATTTTACCAATAGATTGCATCAGGTATTAAAGCCGTTGGATATTAATTTACACGACCATTTAATTATTACCCATTCGGGGCATTTTAGCTTTCGGCAAAATGGTTTACTTGCTTGATGAATCAGCGCCTGATGAGTCAGTTTTGGATAATTCACCAAAATCAAAATAGCGGCGCAACCGCCATGTTTGAAAAATACCGAATATCACAAAAATAACGGTAATGCCGAACACCTTAAAACTCACCCAAAAATCAGTGGATTGCGTGAGGCGGACAAATTCATTAAGCGCGGCAGTGTTTATGAATAAAAATCCATAATGCCACGTTAATTGCACCCAGCCTTTGATGGGCAGGGTGATATAATCCTTAAACACATTTTGTAACGCAGGTTTCTTGA
>JAHZMA010000124.1 GCA_022599575.1 Alphaproteobacteria bacterium
TAGCAATACATCATCGCTATTGTCTAGCAATCCATCATCGCTATTGTCTAGCAATCCATCATCGCTATTGTCTAGCAATCCATCATCGCTATTGTCTAGCAATCCATCATCGCTATTGTCTAGCAATCCATCATCGCTATTTTCTAGCAATCCATCATCGCTATTTTCCAGCAATCCATCATCGCTATTTTCCACTTGTATAGTATTTTTTTCTTCAGATGAAAAAGCAAAAAGGTCTATTTTTTGTTCACGTGGGATAAAGAAAAACAGAAAAAATATAATAAGAGTAAGTATGGTTAAAATTAATGTTACAATTTTTATAAATATTGCTTCTTTCTTGCATGACCACACAGAAAATGTTGCAACAATTAGAACTGCTATTGTGCCTGCTAGTAATGCACGATTGCCCAGAGCAATGGTTAAAATAATGAAAGAAATGATAAGTAGCAACATGATAATACGCCAATAAAATTGCCGTAAATATATCATCACACAATAAATCAATAACGGTAATAACACAAAACTACCGTTAAGTTGCAATTTGGGAACGGAATGAACATAATACCAATATCCCTTCTCAACAATTCCCAGCTGAGTGCGAATACTCCAAAGATGAAACAGCCAGTGTGGTTCAACATGATAAGCAAAAGCAATCAAACTATTCCATAATAATAAACCAATTAGAAAAATTTTTATCACCAATAATTTATCATTTAAGGTGGCATGCTTGAAAACGGTAAGACATGAAAAAAGACCTAACATGATAACAGCCAAAATCCAAACCCGTGCGGATTGCAAAATATCGATAGAAAGAAAAACCGCAGGAAGCATAGAGAGGAATGCTACTACCAAAAATTTACGTTCTGGTGTCTGCCATAATTGCCGAATTGTTTCTGGTATTTTCACAAATATTTCGGGGTGTAACATTGTTGCAAAAGCCAGCAACACGCATAATATACCAAGTGCTTGCCCAAAATAAAAACAGGGTAATGACGCCCCTAATAACAGTGCCATGATGCGAAAAGGGGACATATTTTTTGTTTGATATAATAATTTTTGCATATTATATAGTCGTCGATGATGCGCGATAGGCTTGCACCATTTCATAAAATTGTTTGAATAAATAATGGCTATCATGCGGTCCTGGCGATGCTTCGGGGTGATATTGCACAGCGAAAACTGGCTTATCTTTCAGCCTGATGCCTTCAAGCGATTTATCAAATAGTGATATATGTGTCGCCTCTATATTGGCAGGCAAACTATCTTTCATCACCTGAAAGCCATGATTTTGACTGGTAATTTCTACAGCCCCGTTTAACAAATTCTTCACTGGATGATTAGCGCCACGATGCCCACATGCCATTTTTTCGGTTTTTGCACCCAAGCTAAGTGCCATAATCTGATAGCCTAAACAGATACCAAAAATTGGGAAATCACATTTCAACAATTCTTGTACAATCGGCACAGCATAAATACCCGTTGCTGCGGGATCGCCCGGTCCGTTAGAAAGCATCACCCCATCGGGCTTCATTTTAATAATTTCTTGTGCCGCATAAGATGCCGATACCACACTCACCTTCGCATTCATATCGCTTAAATGCCGTAAAATATTATGTTTTGCGCCATAATCAATCACCACAATATGTGGCACATCATTATCAGTTTGCTCTTCAGACTTTGCATCATCTAGCGAATAAATCATCTCTTGCCACGAATAAACCTTATCGGTGGTAACATCTTTGCTTAAATCCATGCCATTCAGCCCCTGCCAATCGCGTGCCATCTGTTGTAGCCTATCAATCTCGGCTTTGCTATATGTGCTGTTGGGCTGATAACATAGCACCGCTTTGGGTGCGCCCTTATCGCGAATATAATGCGTTAAAGCACGCGTATCTATGCCAGCAATCGCAATTAATTTATGTTGTTGCAACCATTCATCAAAATTTTGCTTGGCACGATAATTTGATTGCGCGCTTGGTAATTCGGTTACCACCATGCCCAAAGCGAACGGCTTAAATGTTTCCATATCCGCCTTATTGCTGCCCACATTGCCGATATGTGGGGTTGTAAAATTGATAATCTGTCCCGCATAGGAAGGGTCGCTTAAAATTTCCTGATGCCCTGTCATCGCGGTATTAAAACATAATTCGCCTACTGCAATGCCCTGATGCCCTGCACCCTTGCCATAAAACACCTGTCCATCTTCTAACACAAGCACAGCATCAGCATATTTTTTAGCACGGTAAAAACCGCGACTAAAACGCTTTTTCTTAGCTCTCATTAATGTTGGCTTAACTACTATAACGCTAGCACTGGACAAAATATAATTCCCTTTATAGTATGTTATGCGATAATATCATCGCCTCATCACATTTAACTACCTAAAATTACTATCAAGGTCAAGTTATTTTCAAACTTTACACGATAATTCGAACAGATATTTTGTGATTAATGCTGTTGTTGAATGTGAACAGAATAGCGACTTAATGCTTCTAGCATACGTCCGTAATCAAGCGCACTTTTTTGAATATTTTCTGATAAATCATCAAAGCCTGCACGGTAATTTTCCTCTTTTTGTTGTGACTTTTGTTGCGGTGCTTCTTGTTGCGATACTGGTTTTTGCGGGGTTGGCGGTTGTGTTACATCACTCACAATGATTCGTGGTTTTTCAACTATTGGTTTTACAATATCCGTGTCGATAATAACTGGTTTTGGCGGACGGTAATCGCTGGTCATTCGCAAAGCTGTTTGCAACTGTTGCTGTGATGGTGCCGCAACGCCATGCTTTTTGGCAATATCATTTAAAAATTCACTTATCATGGGTGGCATTTGTTGCATTATCAATGGTGATAGTGGCTGATGATTTTCTGCTTCTGCATCAGTGTTTTTTGGAATTTTTTCTGGTGCCAAATAATCGGCAAAGGGTGGTGTTGCTAATGTTGGTGGGGTTGGCTTTGCTGTGTTTGGTTTTTGCGCCCCCGAAGCTTCCACAAAAAGTGCCCCAAAAGATTCCGTGGGTGAAGGTTGGCCCTTCACTCCACGGTTTTCCTCCCCAGATGGGTCATTTTGTGGTATAAGCGTTCCTGATACATTACTACCCGACTTATCAATAGTGATTGCTTGCCTAACAACCTGCGGTAAAAAGACATCAATCGCCATCTGTATCTCGAATATCACTTATGGGTGCGTGTCGGACATTATTTATGCAAAACATAGCACAATTCTTAAATTCATTTTATTCGTATTCTTTTGCAAGAAAACCTCTATCACAACGAAACTTGTTTCATGATGATTTTGTTTTGCAAACAATGTGCCAATATAACCGTGATGGAATGATTATTTAATAAGATGATGCAGTTTATTTTTTTTGGTCTCAAGATAGGCTTGATTATCGTCATTAATATTGGCTTGCATGGTAATCATTTCAACCACCTGAATTTTCGCCTGTTCTAGCATTTGTTTTTTATAAGGATTATTACTGATTAAGCGCAACGCATTAATGTTATAATCTTGCAAAATTTTAATGGCAAAAGAAAAGTCGCGACTATCCACCGCCAGCCCCAATGCCTGATTTGCCTCAATAGTATCTAACCCTTGTTGTTCTTGCAAGCGATAGGCATGTAATTTTGCAGGCAAGCCAATCCCGCGCCCTTCTTGTGGCAGATATAATATAATACCGCGCCCTGCTTCAAAAATAAGGTCAAGCGCATGTTGCAACTGATAGCCACAATCGCATTTGCGCGACCCTAGCACATCACCTGTGAAACATTCCGAATGTAACCGCACCAATAGCGGCTTATCATCATCTTTTGTTATATCGCCTATTGCCACCATTGCGGTGGGCGGAAAGCCTGCCTCACCCTGATAAAGCATTAATGTTGCCCGCCCTTGTTGCAATGGAATCAAAGTTTCGGCAATTTTATAGGGCTGATGCAATTCCTGATGGGGGGCATCTAACTTTGCCATATCAAAATAAGCGAATGATGCCAAATTTTGCGAATTAACAGACGCGCTATCAGTTGGCGCGCTATCAGCAAAAATCAGTGTATTTTCGTGAGGCAATGGGTGCAAATAACGAAATAAGAACTGCCATGCCTGTTGTAATTCATCGGTAAATTGCTTGCTTGCAATAGGCGCATCATCATCATCATATATCGATAAATCAGCTTCGCCATGCTTTTGTGTGATGCGATAAATATTTTCTGCAAAACCTGCAAAGCTTGCTTTTATCACATGGTTAGGCTGATAATTGCGCGCCATCACCACGCCATAAATATTGTTAGAGATATTATTGGCATTGCGCTCACCCTTGCCGATGATAAACGGTATCCCTGCCGATAAATACTGAATCAGTAAATTATGTTTAAATTGTTCCATTGCTTGCTATATAGCAAAATCACCACGAAAAGTAAATTTATATTCTATATTCAGTGCATCGATGGGCTTTTATTATAAGCGGGGGTATGGGGGCAATCGAGCGAGACTTGGCTTGAAAGCGATTGAAGCTTTCAAGCCTTTAGTCGATGCGGATTGCCTATACAATGCTAGTATGGGGCATGTTAAGGTTTTTCAATAAGATGCACAATAGACAATCCAGCGCATCTAAAGCCGTTAATGCTTAAATCGCATTAACGACAAGATGCACTTCGATTGCCCCCATTAATAATATTAATGAGCGGTAGGGGTGTGGGGGCGTCCTTGCGGTTAGCAAGGTCGCAAAGCCCCCGCTTATTAATGCGGGGGGATTATCAAGGGGGTTGCAACAAGGTGGGCGCACAAGCCTTGCCCACCGAGAAGTTGCACCGCACCCCCTTGATAAGCGAAACAATGGCTTCGCCATTGTAAGCGGATAAATTCAATGAGCTTCTGCCCAGTTTTTACCATAACCGCTTTCAACAATCAAAGGCACTTTCAGCTGGTTACCATCAGGCAACCTCACCTGTTGCATGATATTGATTAATTTTTCTGTTACCACATCAATCGCGCTTGCTTCTACTTCAAACAATAATTCATCATGCACTTGTAATAACATGCGCGCGGGCAGTTTATCGTCGGTAATTGCCCTATCAACCTGCAGCATTGCCTGTTTGATAATATCAGCAGCCGTGCCTTGTATCGGCGCATTGATTGCCTGTCTGCCTGCATATTGACGCTTCATCGGATTTTTATCATTAATATGTGGTAGATGAATTTTACGCCCGAATAATGTTTGCACATAGCCCTGCTTGCTTGCAATTTCAACCGTTTCGTCCATATATTTTTTCAAACCCTGATAGCGTTCAAGATAGGCATTGATATATTCCTGCGCCTGTTTTCTGCTAATCATTAATTGCCGTGCCAAGCCAAATGCTGATATGCCATAAATAATGCCGAAATTAACCGCTTTTGCATCGCGCCTGCGCCCTGCATCAACTTGATCAAGCGGGATATTAAACACTTCTGATGCCGTGAATTGATGAATATCCGCGCCCTTGTGAAACGCATCAATCAGGCTTTCAAGCCGTGCAATATCGGCAATCAACCGCAATTCAATCTGCGAATAATCTAGCGATAATAGCAATTGGTCTTGTGGTGCAATAAAGGCTTCGCGGATTTTCTTACCCTCTTCATCGCGAATCGGAATATTTTGTAAATTCGGGTCAATCGATGATAGCCTGCCCGTCTGCGCCCCTGCCATCGCATAATTGGTGCGGACTCTATCATCAGCATCTTGCATCAATGGCAGGCTTTCGGTATAGGTAGAGCGCAATTTGCTCAAATGGCGCCATTGCTGAATATCACTGGCGATTCCGTGCCCTTCCAATACCAGATTATCCAGTAAATCATTATCGGTGCTATATTGCCCCGTTTTGGTTTTGCGCCCAAAGGGCAATGCCATCTTATCAAATAAAATAATGCCCAACTGCTTCGGTGAGCCAATGTTAAATTCCTCACCTGCTTCTTTGTGAATATTGCCCTCTAGCACCTTAATCTTAATCGCAAATTCATCACTTAATTGCTGAAGATGGGCTTGGTCTAATAACACGCCATCCCATTCCATTTTTGCCAATATCGGCAATAATGCCATATCCAATGTTTTATAGAGTGATACCATGCCTTCGGTGCATAAACGTTGCCACAATATTTTGTAAAGCTGTAACACGCCAAACGCATAGGTGGCGATAACATCTTTGGCATCATTCGGGGCGTATAATGCAATATCTTGCTTACTATATGTTTCTTGTGAATTGCTGATAATATCTGCCACAGCTGATGGCAAAAATTCTTCTGCCAGTGCCAGAAATCCGTGTTTTTTACGTCCAGCATCTAGTGTGAAACTTAATAATAGCACATCTTCACATGGGGTGGTTTGAATTTCTTGTTCGCGGAAAATTTGCCATATTTTTTTGACATCATAGCCGATTTTTAACACTGCATCATCTTGCAATAATTTTGCTAATAATGAGTGCGTTGCTTCTATGTTGGGAATATCTTCACGCCTTGTGCGAATCGTTTCCGCGGTGGGTTGACTATTATCTATTAACAAATCGCCTTGGGATGCTTGTGTTTCGGTCAGTAAAACATGATGAAGCGGCAGATAATAAGCACATTCATCGTGAAGCGCAAAGCCAATCCCCACACAATTACTATTTTTATCACTGGCATGTTTTTCTGATGCAATGTGCGGATAAAGCGCAACATAGCCCTGCATGGCGATATTATCTAGCATCTCGTGAAAAATATTGATACTGGTGATGGTGGTGATAGAAGATGAGTCTAACAACTGCGCTTGAGTATTCTCGCCTTCGGTGGCTGTATCAGAATCCCCACTGCTCTCGCCCGCAAATAATTTCATCAAACTCTTAAAACCATGATGCTCCACAAAAGCGCGCGCATTGTTTCGGTCAAGCACTGGCATCGCATCAAATGTGATATTTTGCGCTTCTGGCACAGAATCACATAGCCGCACAAGCTGTAGGCTAATATCCGCAACTTCACGAAATGCCAATAAATTCTCGCGCCGTTTCGGCTGTTTAATTTCATCAGCACGGCGTAACAATTCATCAAGTGTGCCATATTCATTCAGCAACAAAGCGGCGGTTTTAACACCAATACCAGCCGCGCCCGGTATGTTATCAACAGAATCACCCGCGATTGCCTGCACTTCCACCACCCGATCGGGCGTTACCCCGAATCGCTCCAGCACTTCTTGCGCGCCTAACGGTTTGTTTTTCATTGGGTCATGCAAACCAACGCCGTCGCGTATCAACTGCATTAAATCCTTATCCGATGAAATAATCGTTACTTCTTGATTTTGTTCCCGTGCTTTTTTAGCAAGGCTGGCAATCACATCATCAGCCTCGTAACCCGCAACTTCTATTCGTGGCAAGCATAACGCATCTACCGCATCACGCACCAACTTGAATTGCGGCACCAAATCTTCGGGTGGCGCGCCCCTATTGGCTTTATATTCGGGATAAATATCGTTGCGAAATGTTTTGCGTGCCGAATCAAAAACCGCAATCATGCTATCGCCTGCATAATCGTGACGCAATTTTAACAGCATCTTAAAAAAGCCAAAAACCGCATTCACTGGCACATTATCGGGGCTTAACATGGGCGGCAAAGCATAATAGGCGCGGAAGATATATCCCGAACCATCAATTAAAATCACCTTGTTTGTTTCTGCAACCATATGCTATGCTTAACCGATTCATGTCATTAAATCAATTTTAACAATGACATTAATATCAAATTACGCTAAATTAGCAAAAATTAATTTTCTGCATGAGGTTGATATGCAAAAACCATCAGTGAAAATGAGTGAGTATTTTCTACCCACCCTAAAAGAAGACCCCGCTGAAGCAGCAATTATATCGCATCGATATATGTTGCGGGCGGGCTTGATACGGCAAAGCGTTGCTGGTATTTATCATTGGCTACCGCTTGGCTTTAAGGTGTTGAAAAAAATTGAACAAATTGTGCGCGAAGAACAAGATAATGCTGGCTTTCATGAAATCTTGATGCCCACCATTCAGCCTGCGGAAATGTGGCAACAATCGGGACGCTATGATGGCTATGGCAAAGAAATGCTGCGTATCAAAGACCGTAACGACCGCGATTTACTGTATGGCCCCACCAATGAAGAGGTGATTACCGATATTTTCAGGCAAAGCGTTACCAGCTATAAAGAATTGCCGCTGATTCTATATCATATTCAATGGAAATTCCGTGATGAAATTCGTCCACGTTTTGGCGTGATGCGCGGGCGCGAATTTTTGATGAAAGATGCCTATTCATTCGATAAGGATGATGCTTCTGCCGAACAAACCTATTACCGTATCTTTGCCAGCTATTTACGGATTTTCGCACGGCTAGGCTTGAAGCCCATCCCGATGCGTGCCGAAACAGGACCTATTGGCGGTGATAAATCGCATGAATTTATCGTGTTGGCTGAAACGGGTGAAAGCACAGTTTATTGTCATCAAGATTTGCTGGATTATAATCCGCTTGATATTAAAGCCGATGATGATAAGCAACAAATTTTTGAAGATTGGACAAAGCTTTATGCGGCTACTGAAGATATGCACGAGGCTGATAAATTTAATCAAACCGTGCCGAAAGATAAGCAAATTGAAGCACGGGGCATTGAAGTGGGGCATATTTTCTATTTTGGTGATAAATATTCCATACCGCTTAAAGCCGAAATCAGCCTGCCTGATGGCACTGCTACGCATGTGAAAATGGGTTCATATGGGGTTGGCGTATCACGCATGGTAGGTGCGCTGGTGGAAGCGTTTCATGATGATAAAGGCATTATCTGGCCACAAGCGGTGGCACCGTTTGATATTGCACTCATCAATCTTGCCGCCCATGATAACAACCCCGATGCCGATAAAATCAATGCGTTATGCGAAGATTTATTCAATAAAAGCAATGAAATGGGTGTGGAATTATTGTATGATGACCGCGATGAGCGTGTGGGGCGTAAATTTGCTGACCATGATTTAATTGGATTGCCCTATCAGCTGATTATCGGCACAAAAGCGTTGAAAAACAATAGTGCCGAATTGAAAAACCGCAAAACTGGTGTGGTTGAAGCAATTCCGCTTGATAATATTAACAGCGTGTTTGACCGCATCATACAAGAAAAACAGGCATTATGAGACAATTTTTCTTATCATTCTTTATCGCCCGTCGCTATCTTTCTAGCCGTAAAAGCGAGAAATTTATTTCAATCATTGGCACCTTGGCGTTTTTGGGTATCATGCTAGGTGTATCAACATTAATCATTGTTACATCGGTGATGAATGGCTTTCGTGACGATTTATATAAACGCATTTTGGGCATGAATGGGCATCTGGGCGTGTATGCCTATGGCGGTGAAAATATCAAGGATTACAATGAGGTAAAACAAACCCTTGAAAAAATTGAGGGCGTAAAATATGTAACGCCAGTGGTGCAATCCGAAATTTTATTCACTGCCAATGATAAATCAGATGGTGGTTTTGTGAAAGGTGTTCTTCCCGAAGATTTTGTTGGGCGCGAATTTTTAACAGCCGCTTTTGATGGCGATGTCGCAGAAATTTTTAAGAAAAAGCAAATCTTGATTGGGCAACAAATGGCGCGATTCCATGGGCTAGTGCCTGGTGATATTATCACACTATATTCTCCCTTTGGTATCACCACCGCATTCGGCACATTGCCACGTGTGCAAAAAGTAGTGATAGGCGGAGTGTTTGGCTTTGATATGTATGAATATGACCGTAATTTTATCTTTATGGGTTTAGCCCAAGCACAAGAATTATTCAATAAAACTGCTAGGGTATCACGTATTGAAGTGCATACTGATACGCCCGATACAGCGATTGACATCACCCTCAATGTCAGTAATATTTTACCGAAAGAGCTTTATGGCGCAAATTGGTTGCAAACCAATGGCTCGCTTTATCAGGCGATTGAGGTGGAACGGCGCGTCTCGTTTATCGTGCTGACTTTAGTTATTCTCATTGCTGCCCTTAACATTATCAGCGCGCAAATTATGCTGGTGAAAGAAAAGTCAAAATCAATCGCGATTTTGCGTTCGATGGGCGCAGGGCGTGGCCATATTTTAAGCGTGTTTGCGATTACTGGCACATTTATGGGCGTATCTGGCACAATTATCGGTGGCATTATTGGCGTCTCGGTGGTAAAAAATATTGATTTTTTACGGCAGTTGGTAGAAGGTTTTCTTTCAGTATCTTTGTTCAATCAGGAAGTCTATCATTTGGAAGAACTGCCAGCATTGCTGAATTATAATCAAACCTTCTCCACCATTATAACCGCTTTAAGCTTTACATTTTTGGCGGCCTTATATCCTGCATGGCGGGCAGCAAAACTTAACCCTGTTGAAATTCTACGTTACGAGTAAAAAATGGATGATATTGTTTTACAAATGAAGGCAGTCAGCAAAGTCTTCACCTCTAAAATGGGCGGTTTAACCATTTTGAAAGATTTGAACTTTTCCTTAAAACGTGGCGTGATAGCGGGCATTGTTTCGCCTTCTGGCACGGGCAAAACCACCTTGTTGCAAATTGCGGGCTTAATGGATGTGCCCGATAGTGGTGAAGTGCTGATAGGCGGGGTTGCGGTACAAAATTTAAGTGATAAAAAACGTGCCAAGATAAGATGCAAACATATCGGCTATGTGTATCAACAGCATCATCTGTTGCCCGAATTTACCGCGCTAGAAAATGTTACCATCCCTTTATTAATTAGCGGGGTGCGCCAAAAACCAGCCGAAGCACGCGCCACAGAAATTTTATCAGAAATGCTACTGGGCGAACGCTTATCGCATAAGCCATCGGCATTATCGGGGGGCGAGCAACAAAGGGTAGCGATTGCACGTGCGATTGTAACGCGGCCCGAAATTTTACTGGCTGATGAGCCTACGGGCAATCTTGACCCTGTCACCAGCAAATATGTGTTTGACAATATGCTTAATTCACTACGTAAACGCGGTGGTGGTGCGCTGATTGTAACCCATAATCACCATCTGGCAAGCGCACTTGATGAGCTTTACGAACTTGAAAATGGCACATTAGTGCCGCTTGATAGAAAAAAACTGATTGCCGAAATTAAAGCAAGATTGCCTGTGCAAAAGACTATCGTTAAAACAACAGTGGCAAGAAATTTAATGCAATCATCAAAAAGAAACCCGCTGAAATAATCACGTAATAAGCGCACAAAAAGCAGAGAAGACTTTGTATTTGGAGGCACGAGCCGGAATCGAACCGGCGTGCAAGGATTTGCAGTCCTCTGCGTAACCACTCCGCCATCGTGCCCCACCAAAAACATTACTACCTAAAAATCATACAACACGCAAGTTTTTTTATAGAAAAGTGAGACTATGTTTTGATGAATCGTGAATTTATTGTAAAAACCACTCTTATATGATAGAGTGACAAAGAATATAATTTGGAGCAAATTTATGATTTATGCAATATGGAATAATAAGGGCGGTGTTGGAAAATCTTTTTTAACCTTTGCCTTATCTTGCCAATATGCCCATGATAACCCCGATAGAAAAGTTTGTGTGGTTGATATGTGCCCACAAGCCAATGTTTCTGAAATCTTACTTGGGGGTAATGGAAAAGGTAGCGTAAATTTAACAAAATTACTCAATCAGACTGATCGCAAAACAATCGGTGGCTATTTTGATGATAGGCTAAGAAGACCTAACGAAAAAACAGGTGAGGAAGGAAAATTTCCAATAAAAGCTTTTGATTATAACAATCAATTGCCTGAAAATCTTTATCTGATTGTTGGCGATCCCTCTTTGGAAGTTCAAACTGAGGCTATCAATCAAATTGCAGGACAAACATTACCAAAAGATGTTTGGAAGAATGTTCATTCTTGGCTAAAAGATTTAATCGATACATTTAGCTTCAGATATGAGAACACAGTTTTTTTTATTGATTGCAATCCCAGTTTTTCAGCATATACCGAGCTTGCCATCGTGGCTGCTGAAAAATTAATTATTCCATGCACTGCTGATGGCTCTTCTGCACGCGCCATCAATAATATTAAACAATTAATTTATGGACATAATGTGCCAAAACAATATGAAGACGCCATATTTTCAAAACGCATTCAAAAAGAAGGATTAACTGTTCCGTCTATCGCAAAAGTATTATTGAATAGAAGCACACAATATAATAAAAGTGCCTCTAAAGCTTTCAGCGCCATGTTTGATGCAATAAAAACAGAAGTCGGCAATCTTATCACCACAGAACCGCTTGCTAATAGTGGCGAAGAGAATCTATTTGATGATATTCCAGACACCCATTCTGTTGCCATTGTTGCCTCGCATTTAGGCATGCCGATTCATACAATCACGGTAGGGCAATATGAGGTGCATGACCAAAATCCACAAGTGAATCATGAGCCATTAGCAAGATATCAAGAGGCAATAAAAAAAGTAACAGGTGAATTATAATCAATCAGCATCACTATCATCGTCAATATCTTCCCCCTCATCATCTTCTAGCACGCCGATATATTTGATTGACCAGCGCACCACTGTATTTTGCGAATAATTTTTGCCATAAAGCACCAATTGCTTATTATAATAAAGCATATCGTGATTAGGGCTATAAATAGAATCTTCCACGCGTAAATCTGCGCCTTCATATAAAAATTGGCAGATAAATTTATTTGCCACCCGCAAATAGACTTTATTATCCTGTAATTCAACAATCACCGCCGCATGAAGATGAAAGCGGATATGAAACATATGCCCCTCATCAGCCAGCAACCTATCTTCGCCAACCAATCTTTTCTCTTTATTGGCAAGATAGAGGCTACGTTCAACAATGGTACGACACGGGCGCATATAGCCATGATGCCTGCCTTGCAATAACAAATGCTCACCCTCTTCCTTACGCACCGATTGGCATGTGGCACGGCGCATAGAATAAAGCCGTAATGATGAGCTATTATAATTATCCAATATAATCGTAGAATGCGCCATCGTGCCACGCTGTGCCGCGGCCCAATAAGGGTCGGCATGATGATGCAAACTGCCACAATTCACAATAATTGGTTGCCCATCCATCATCACTTCAATTGCAAGACTTTGGGCATGCATCATTCTGGCATGGACGTTACATGGAAAATCGCCAACATCCATCATCACCTGCACATCATCATTGCTAATCACCTCGTACCCGCTATAAGATGCTGATTTCAACACCCCCGGCATTCTACTGCCACGCACTGCAAATTTTAGCGTCTCCGCAATTTCTTCGGCACTCACCGCCGCACTGCCGTTAAAGATGAATAATCGCCCATCTTGGCGTTGCATCATCCGTAAAAAAGGTATCATTCTATCGATGGTCGCAGAAACTTCTTCGGGCATGGTGCGTTGGTCGCGTAAAAATAACTCATATAACACGCATAGCCAGCGCAAAACAATAAAATGGGTTTCTGGGTTGCGCTCGCAATGCCCGCCATCGGGAAATATCTGGGCATTTAATTCATCACCTAACAAGCGCAAATAGCGATTAACGATATTATTATTTTCTTCTTTGCAAATCATACAAATCAGTAAGATAATCTGCGCGACAAGCTTTTTAGAACCACGCATCTCCCAATCAGCCGTAGCTTTAAGATGCTGATAATGCTGATGCAGTTGGGTATGGAAACGCGCCACACTCTGTTCGTTCATAGTTTGCGTGATTTGCCGATAAAAGCTCAGCAAATGATACAGCCGTTCGGCAACAATATCGCTGCGCCATGCGGGCTGTGACCAATGCGAATGATGCAATGTCCAATGCGCGATAAGATGTAGCATTTTACGACGCGCATTATCATCTTTATCTGCCAAATGTGGCAGCCAGATAAAGCGGTGCATGGCTTCAGAAAAAATATGCGAGGTGGCAATCGGCTGCCATAAATCCTCTTTTGCATCATCACGCCATGAAAATTCTTCGCCATTAAAGCTGTAAATATCTTGCATCAACGCATCGGCGATTTTATCATCGGCATGGGTAAGGCATATCGGCACATGCTTCACCTCAAACGCTTTGCCCTGCCCTAAATAAAAACGCACATAACCCGGTAGAAAAAAAACCAGATAAAATACGCCACGAAGCGCATAGTAAAGCAAATCTTGCCATAATAATAAAACAGATTGTAACATGTGGTTTACTATAATCGCGTGTGTTCAATCACGCAAGCTGTTAATAGTATCACCACATATATCCATATATACCGCCAAATATATATTTCTTGCGTCTATGATGATTATCCGTTAAATTCATGCGATGGATAATAAATATCAATTTTTTAAACATATTAGCAATATCAGCATTTTCACCATTTTAAGCCGCATATTTGGCTTTACGCGCGATATTCTTATGGCAAATTTATTCGGCAATTCTGTTGCCGCTGATGCGTTTTTATTCGCCTATCGCTTCCCTGCAATGTTACGCACTTTGCTGATTGAAGAGGGGTTTCAAGCCGCTTTTATTCCGCTTTATGTTGGCTTAAAACCAAATGAGGCGAAGCAATTTACGGGTATCGTGCTGATTGCCATGCTGGTTTTATGCTTTGTGCTATTAACCCCTAGCCTGATATTCATGCCCGAATTAATGGGGTTGATGGCATCTGATTTCAAGCAACGTGGCAATTCTTTTGAGCTATTGGTGTTATTGGCGCGTATCTTATTTTGCTATTTTTTCTTTTTGCTGGTATGTGCCGTATTTGTGAATTTATTACAATCGCATAAAAAATTCATCGCCACCGCATCATTGCCACTTTTTGTGAGTGCCGCACTGATTATCAGCATGGGTTTGATTGCTTTATTTCCTACTCATTCGCTGATACTTGCCCCGCAAAATGAGGTGGTATGGTTAGCAATCGCGGTGATTATCGCAGGCTTTATGCAAATGCTATTCATTATCAGCACATCTATGCGCGCATCATTGATGCCCAGCTTTGCCATTACACCCAAAATGCTCAACTTGCTTGGCAAGTTTTTCAAAAAAATGCTGCCCGTTATGCTTGGTAAAAGCAGTGTGCAAATTACTTTTCTTATCAATCAAATTCTGATTATCGGCACGGGCGCAGGCGCGCTTGCCACTTTTTACTATGCCGAGCGCATGTTGCATCTGCCAATCGGTATTTTCATCATTGCCATCACCACCGTGTTACTGCCCTATCTTAGCCATCAGCTACAGCAAGAGCAAACGCAAGCCCGCATCAACGCACAACATTACGCCATGACTGCCGCCTTACTGCTCACCATGCCTGCCATGATTGCTTTTATCATATTAGCACCTTTAATTATGCTCACGCTATTTTGGCATGGCGCATTCACGGCAGCGGCCGCCACCGATAGCGCGAAAGTGCTGATGATATTGGCAACAGGCTTGCCCGCCATTGCACTGATAAAAATCCAAACCACCATTTTATTTGCCCATCACGATACGCGCACGCCTTTTTTTATCACCATTATCGGCGCGTTTTTTAATGTGTTATTGGCAATTTTTTTGATTAAGAAATATTCCTTTTTTGGTGCGGCGCTTGCCTCAACCCTATCGCTCAATGGGCAAGCTATTATCATGATATATATTCTTATCAAACGCAGGCTTTATTTGTTTCAAGCGATAATGATGCGTAATATCGCTAAAATCGTGACTGCCTGCACTGCCATGAGTGCTATATTGCTGATATTATCGCCATCACAAGCGGTGATATTAAATAATGGTTTTTCATACCGATTTTTTTGGTTAATCGCATTGATTTTACTAGGTGGAATCACTTATATAGGTGTTATTTTATTATTACGCGTTTTTTCATTGACTGAAATAAAAATGTTACTGAAAAAGCGTGACGCATAAGGATAGATGATGGATAGAATATTTTCTGGCATTCAGCCAACAGGCGATGTGCATTTGGGCAATTATTTAGGCGCAATTCGCAATTGGGCGAAGATGCAACAAGATGGCATTGAAACAATTTATTGCTTGGTGGATTTGCACGCCATCACGCAATGGCAACCCCCCGCAACATTGCGCGCCAATGTGTTGGATATGGCTTCTGCCTTGTTGGCATGTGGCATTTCGGCAGAAAAATCGGTGCTATTTGTGCAATCTGCTAATCCGCATCATAGCGAGCTGGCTTGGATTTTTTCCACTGTCGCCCGTATCGGTTGGCTGAACCGCATGACTCAATTTAAGGAAAAAGCAGGCAAACATAAGGAAAATGCGTCGGTTGGGCTTTACACCTATCCCGTGTTAATGGCTGCCGATATTTTAGTGTATCACGCCAATTTAGTGCCAGTGGGCGATGACCAATTACAGCATCTGGAATTGGCGCGTGATATTGCCCAAAAATTCAACCATGATTATGAACAAGATTTTTTTCCACTGCCCGAAGCGCGTTTGCAACAAGTGGCGACACGGGTGATGTCGCTACGGGACGGCAACAGCAAAATGTCAAAATCTGACCCATCGGATATGACGCGTATTTTGCTGAAAGATAATGCTGATACAATCGCGCAAAAAATTAAAAAGGCAAAAACTGATGCTCTGCCTTTGCCCGATAGCAGTGATAGGCTGGAAGACCGCGCCGAAGCAAGAAATTTACTGGCGATTTATGCCGCCCTTGATGGACAAACATTGCAAGGGGTGCTTGATGAATGGGCGGGCAAGAATTTTTCTGATTTCAAACCAATCCTTGCTGATAAATTAATCGCGCATCTGGCACCAATTAGCCAAAAAATGAATGAATATGCCAGCGATGAAACGGAAGTGATGAATATTTTGGCAAAAGGCGCGCAAAAAGCAACCACGCTATCGGCACCGATTATGAGCAAAATGCGGGAGATTGTTGGGTTGCAGGGGAGTTAGGTTTGCACCATCGCGAGTGTTGAGTATGGCGAGATTTTACTCCTGCTTTAGTATTGAAATACAGCGGGGGATTATCAAGGGGGTCTTCACAAGGTGGGCGGCTTATGCCTTGCCCACCGAGAAGTGAAGTCGCACCCCCTTGATATTATAATGTATCGCGACACGCACGGTTTCAGTGTTAAGTATGGCGGGGGCAATCGAAGCGCATCTTGCCGTTAATGCGATTGAAGCATTAACGGCTTTAGATGCACTGGGTTACCTATTCTGACTCGTGTTGAGCACAGCGGGGGGTATGGGGGCAATCGAAGCGCATCTTGCCGTTAATGCGATTGAAGCATTAACGGCTTTAGATGCACTGGGTTGCCTATTCTGACTCGTGTTGAGTAAATGCCCATCGAGAAGCGAATTCGCGCCCCCCATAATTAATGGGAATCA
>JAHZMA010000125.1 GCA_022599575.1 Alphaproteobacteria bacterium
AGGTTTGCCCGCCATTGGTAACAAGGGCAAACCGAACGGGGGGCGTCTTGGCTCTCAATACGATTCAGAATAGGCAATCCGCATCGACTAAAGGTTTGAAAATATATTTTCAAACCAAGTCTCGCTCGATTGCCCCCATATTATAATGTATCGTAACACGCAAGATGTTTGTATTGACTAACCTAACAACATGCACCGCCTTTGTGTTACACCCCGCCGTCATTCCGAGATAAGTCGGAATCCAGAGTCGTTTTACTCGGATAAAGTAACAAATACCAAAACCGATATTTACCGAATAATATCAGACTTCAAATTCTCGTATAAATCCAACCATTGCGGATTATCTTTTTGAATCAAATCCATTTTCCAACTACGTCTCCATTCTTTCATTTGGTCTTCTCTCAATAGTGCCGTATCCAGCGTTGCATGTTGTTCGTAATAAACCAGTAATTTGACATTGTGCTTCTTAGTAAACCCCTCAATCAATCCATGCTTATGCTGATAAATACGTTGCACAATGTTGGTTGTTACGCCTGTGTAAAGCGTGCCATTTCTCTCGCTGGCAAGTATATAAACGCAAGGCTGTTTCATTGTTTTTCTCTTTGTTATTCTCGCAGTCTAACAAAAAATATTTGCAAAATCTAGGGTATGCCTGCAAAAGACGCTAATATAGTATTTGTAACTCTCTGCGTGCTAGCTGACTCTGGATTCCGACTTTCGTCGGAATGACGGAGTGGTTGTAAGAAGTATTACTTATACCGTAAATCGTTTAATTGCCGATAGGCTTTTGTATCTTTTAAATCGTCATTTTCTTGAATATAATCCCATGCAGTTTTGCCAAATTTATCTTTTGCATTCACATCTGCGCCTGCTTCGATTAGTGCGGTAATGATTTCAGGATTCTTACTGTCATAAGCTACAAACATTAAAACTGTTAGACCATCCTTATCATGCACATTCACATCTGCACCTGCTTCAAGTAGAGTTTCAATGATTTCAGGTTTTTGGTTACGACTAGACACCTCTATTAGAGCGGTTACGCCATATTTATCACGCGCATTAACATCTGCACCTGCTTTAATTAAGATTTTAGTAATTTCAGGTTTTCTATGATTGAGGACTGCCCACATTAAAGCTGTTGAGCCATCTTCAGAACGCGCTTCAATATTTACACCTGCTTTACAGAGCGTTGCAACGATTTCAGGGTTTTGATTCCAACGAGTCGCATTCATTAAAACTGTCCAACCATTATCACTACGCGCTTCAATATTTGCGCCTGCATTAATGAGAGTTTTAATGATTTCAGGATTTTGATTAGAGCTAACCGCATTCATTAAAGCTGTGTCTCCATATTTATCGCACGCTTCCATATCCGCACCTGCATTAATGAGAGTTTTAATGATTTCAGGGTTTTGATTATAGTGAGACGCAGCCATTAAAGCTGTCCGACCACTTTTACTACCCGCATTCACATCTGAACCTGCTTCAATCAGTGCTGTGATAATTTCAGGATTTTGATTAGAGCTAACCGCAATCATTAAAGCTGTTCCACTAGATTCATTGCGTGCATTGACATCCGCACCATTTGCTATATAGAGTTCAATATCTTGCAGGCTAGCATTTTGCCAAACAATAGGATTTAACCAAAAATCAGAGTTTGAAAATGGATTATCATTGTCATGTTCTGATAAATTTTTCATACTACCTCACATTTCATTTTCACATATCGACATTGTTTATCATAATCGGTTAATAAATACAAACCTCACTTCTACACTCCCCCCTCGCAAAACGACTCTGGATTCCGACTTTCGTCGGAATGACGGGTTGGGGTGGTATCGATAAATACGGGCTTTCGTGTTTGTTACTCCCTCCGTGTCTTGCATCCTAGACCCCTGCTTTCGCAGGGGAAACAGGGGGAAGGCAGTGCTTTTTATTGGTATCATAGCGAGTGGGGTGTTTTTCGATGGTGAGGCTTGTCAGAGTTGTATGGACAAGGGCAGTGTGTATGTCTATTGCGTTTATAGTATCAAGGGGGGCGCGGCTTCACTTCTCGGTGGGACTTACTTAATACGAGTCAGAATAGGCAATCTGGTAAATCTAAAATTCGCAAAATATATTTTGCGAATAAGATTTGCCTTGATTGCCCCTTGATAATCCCCCCGCTGTGCTTAATAAGAAGGGAGAGGGAGGGCGCACGCGTGTCTTGCTTACCTCTTCTCCATCGGTATATATTCGCGGGCGGTTTCACCCAAATATAATTGACGCGGGCGACATAACCGACTGGTTTTATCTTCGTGCATTTCTTTCCATTGTGCTGTCCAACCCGCTGTACGCGCTAGCGCGAATAAAGGCGTGAACATATAAGATGGAAAGCCGATGGCTTCTAAAATAATGCCAGAATAAAAATCAACATTCGGGAATAATTTACGCTCGATAAAATACTCATCTTCAAGCGCGATACGCTCCAATTCCATTGCCAATTTCAACAAAGGTTGCTCTTTCATGCCCAGCGCATCTAGCACTTCATGGCATGATTGCCGTAACACATTAGCGCGCGGGTCAAAGTTTTTGTAAACGCGATGCCCAAATCCCATCAAGCGGAACGGGTCATCTTTATCTTTGGCACGCTTAATATATTGCGGAATATCATCGACTGAACCCATCGATTTTAACATATTCAACACTTCTTCATTAGCACCGCCATGCGCTGGCCCCCAAAGCGCAGAAATACCGCTTGATACTGCCGCATAGGGATTCGCACCTGTTGAACCCGCCATCCGCACGGTTGAGGTAGAGGCATTTTGTTCGTGGTCGGCATGTAAGATGAAAATCTTATCAAGTGCGCTCACCACTTCAGGTATCATCTTAAATTTATGCTCGGGTTTGCCGAACATCATATATAAGAAATTATCGGTATAATTATAATCTTCACGTGGATACAGCATTGCCTGCCCGATAGAATATTTATAAGACATCGCCACAATAGTCGGTAATTTGGCAACCAATCTGCGACAGCATAGCAACCGATTTTCTTCAGAATGCAAATCAAATGCACCGTGATAAAATGATGAAAGCGCACCGACGACCCCAACCAATATCGCCATTGGGTGAGCATCGCGGCGGAAGCCACGAAAGAAAAATTGCAACTGCTCATTAATAAGGCGTGATTCCATAATTTCGGCATGGAATTGGGCATATTCGGTTTGCTTCGGCAATTCGCCATGAAGCAACAAATAAGCTACTTCTAAAAAATTGCTTTTATCGCATAGGTTTTCGATGGAATAGCCGCGATGCTGCAAAATTCCTTTGTCACCATCAATATAGGTGATTTTTGATTCACATGCGCCCGTTGCGCCATAACCAGGGTCAAATGTGAAATAGCCAGTCTTACCATAAAGCGTACGAATATCAATTAAGTCAGGCCCTTGTGTGCCTTCTAAAATAGGAAAATCGTATTTCTCGCCAGTTTGATTATCGATAAGGGTAACAGTTTTTGCCATCATTATTTCTCCTCTTGCAAAAACATGAATATCGTAAGACTAGCCTATCAGCTTTTATGATAAAATAAAAGAACTAATTATAATAATGAATCGTTACAAGATAAATTTTGACAAATCGGCACTTTTTACCAATGGGCCTAATTTTTCTTCCACTTGCTTGGCATCAATTTTGATGGTTTCACCTTCTTTATCCGATGCAGAAAAACTAATTTCTTCCAGTAATTTTTCTAACACAGTGTGCAAACGGCGCGCACCGATATTCTCTACATTATCGTTAATTTGCTCGGCAAGGTCGGCAAGTTTTCTGATGGCATCATCGGTGAATTTTAATGTGACTTGTTCGGTGGCAAGCAAGGCTTGATATTGGGCAATCAGTGCATTTTTAGGTTCGGTAAGAATGCGGCAAAAATCATCAGCTTTCAGTGGATTAAGCGTTACACGAATGGGTAATCTGCCTTGCAATTCAGGCATTAAATCCGATGGTTTAACGGCATGAAACGCGCCCGATGTGATAAATAAAATATGGTCGGTTTTCACTTGCCCATGTTTGGTGCTAACGGTTGTGCCTTCAATTAAAGGCAACAAATCGCGTTGTACGCCTTCGCGTGAGACATCACCGCGATGATTATCGGCACTGTGGCAGGTTTTATCAATTTCATCTAAAAATACGATGCCTAATTGTTCGGTACGTTGAATGGCTTCTTTGGTGATTTTTTCTTGGTCAATTAGCTTGCTGCTTTCTTCTTCTAGCAGAATATCGTAAGATTCTCCGACACTCATGGTGCGTTTTTTGGTTGGTGTGCCAAAACTTTTGCCTAAAATATCGCCTAGATTCATCATGCCCATCTGCCCACCCGGCATTCCCGGTATATCGAACATTGGCATCTGCATAGAACCGCTATCTTGCACATTCACCTCAATTTCGGTATCATCTAATGTGCCTTCGCGCAATTGCTTGCGGAATTTATCTTTGGTTGGCTCGCTGGCATTAGCACCTGTTAGCGCATCTAGCACACGGTCTTCAGCATTGATTTCTGCACGTGTTAGCACATCTTTACGATGCTCGTCGCGCACCATATGCAGGGCATGTTCTAATAAATCACGGATAATTTGTTCCACATCGCGCCCAACATAGCCAATTTCAGTGAATTTGGTTGCCTCCACTTTGATAAAAGGGGCATCGGCTAATTTTGCCAATCGGCGCGCGATTTCGGTTTTACCACAACCAGTAGGGCCAATCATCAGAATGTTTTTCGGATAAATCTCTTCACGCATTTCTTCATCAAGCTGTTGCCGTCGCCAACGGTTACGCAATGCCACTGCAACAAGGCGTTTTGCCGAATCTTGCCCGACAATATATTTATCTAAATGGTCAACAATTTCACGCGGTGAAAAGTTTGGAATATCGGTCATAATTTCTCTATCGTGATATGTTTATTGGTGTAAATACAAATATCTGCGGCGATATCCATAGCGCGCCTTGCAATTTGTTCGGCATCATCAATATGGTCATACAGGGCTTTGGCGGCGGCAAGCGCATACATGCCACCCGAACCAATCGCAATAATGCCATCTTCGGGCTCAATCACATCGCCAGTGCCAGAAAGCACCAATGATGCCTTTTCATCGGCAACAATCATCATCGCTTCTAATTTACGCAAATATTTGTCGCTACGCCAATCTTTGGCAAGCTCTACGGCGGCACGGGTTAATTGTGACGGATATTGCTCTAATTTTTTCTCAAGTCGCTCAAATAATGTGAAAGCATCGGCAGTGGCACCAGCAAAGCCTGTTAGCACCGTGCTTTTTTCGCCTAACCTTCGCACCTTAACGGCATTGTTTTTCATCACCGTATTGCCAAGACTCACCTGTCCATCACCTGCAATCACCACTGATGATTTTTTGCGGACGCATAGAATAGTTGTGCCATAAATGGTGGTAGGGGAATGTTGTATTGTTTCGTTCATATTGCTATATATGGTGACAAAGTTTGATAAATGCAAGAAATTTTCTTGGCAAGAAGCATAATATTTGTTAATATCATATCCATTCCTGCAAGAGGGTAGCCGAAAATATATGGTTATCCCTGTTTTTAAGCGATATTTTTGATATGTTGCAAAATCACTGAGCAGGACAAACAATAGCTGATTGTGCCCATTATAATGGTGGCATCGCACAATTGGTATCAATAATCCTTGTTAGAAAGGCAAATATTATGTCGAAACGTCAGACATCAAAATATAAAATTAATAGGCGGTTAGGGCTTAACCTTTGGGGCAGACCAAAAAGTCCCGTCAATAGGCGCGATACGGGGCCTGGTCAACATGGCGCAAATGCAAGGCGCAAGAAGCAATCGGATTTTGGCATTCAGCTGATGGCGAAACAAAGGCTGAAAGGCTATTATGGCAATATTGGCGAACGGCAATTCCGTCGCTATTATAATGAAGCGCAACGTAGAAAAGGCGATACTGGTGAGAATATGGTTGGCTTGCTAGAGCAACGTTTGGATATGGTGGTGTATCGCGCTAAATTCGTACCAACTGTTTTTGCGGCACGGCAAATGGTGAATCACGCGCATTTTCAAGTGAATGGCAAAAAAGTGAATATTCCTTCTTATTTGGTGCAGGAAAATGATGTGATTACGGTGCGGCCAAAAAGTCGTGAAATCTCGCTGATTATGGAAGCAACCGCATTGGCAGAGCGCGATGTGCCAGATTATGTGAATGCCGACCATGTCAAATTGAGTGCAACATTTATGCGTGTACCGACATTGGAAGATATTCCTTATCCAGTGAAAATGGAGCCAAATTTGGTGGTGGAATTTTATTCACGTTAATGGCTCGCTGTTAGCAGGGTAGAAAATCAATTTTATAAATCTTTGGGGTGTCAGTCAGAATAGGCTGAAGACTGAGTAATTGTTTACTTGTTTGAAAAAATCATATTAATCACTATGGGGTGGATATGATAGAGTAGGGCAATATATTGCGTTTAATACCGCATTTAAGAAATATTTTGGTCGTAAAGATTGTTGCATATCACCTATTAGGTTTAACACTTATATGGTGCATATTTGCCCCTGTGTCTGCTTATGCTAATAAGTGGGGCGAATGGACGGTTGAGTATGGTAGATGGGAAGCAACGGGGCAGACTCATTTTAATTTTTCGCGTCCCGAATTATCGCCCGCGCAAATCTCGCGTAGTAATGTTGATATTAGCCTTGAAGAATATTTTCTAAGCTACCATCATATTGAAGCGAACTATAACATTAACTTAACTTATATCATTGGTGATTCCAATTACGGGGTAAGAAGAATTTTTGACTATTGTGACGGCGCTTATAATGCTGTAGAAGAATGTGCAACGCCACCGCGACTTTATTGGCATCGCCAAATGCCAACCTATTCTAAATTATCAATAGCAATCATAGATTATCAACAAAATTTACAGGAATATCTCGCTGAGACTGCTATTTCAGATTATTTTAATCCACCATTGATTCATTATAATTGGCTTGTGGGTTATGTGGCATGGGTTGATCGGCAATGGACGCGTGGCAATCAATATATATATCCAAGCGATGCGGAAGTTACCACGCCAGAAACCATTACAACGGGTCAGCTACTTGGGTGGAGCGGTGGTAGAATAGGTGTGAATGCCAGATATTTACCGCAAGGAAAAAATGGTCCAGTAAAGTTAAGAGGGCAAATCGTATATGTATTGGCATCAGTTTCAGGGGCAGGGTTTGATTTATTTCATGTGCCTACGCTTGAAGCACCACCGCATTTTAATTTCTCAGGCACTGGGGAAGGCATTATGCTAGATGTTGAATTTTTATATCGGGCGAGTAATAGGCTTTATATTGGTGTTAATTATCGCGATTGGCGGATGAAAGCGAAAGGTTCGCTGCAACCAGGCCCAGATTATGTTAATAATTATGAATTAGCCAATCTGGAAAGCCGTTATACGGGGCCGCGTTTTTTTTTAGAAGTGTCATTTTAAGCAAATTTTATTTTAACAAATTTTATTTTAACAGGCAAGATATTATGGTATAGGATTAAGATATGATAAATTATAAGAAACGCATCAGTATTTTCATTGTCGCCACATTGTTTGGGCTTAGCGGTTGCACAACATCGCAATTTGCTACTGCCGCTATTTTGGCGGTGGGCTATACAATCTGGACTGATAAATTACCCACCGATCGCGTATTAGAAGCTATTACCGATAAAGATTGTAGCACTGTGCGCGCTGAAGAAGAAGGTGGTGCTGTTTGTGTCGATAAAGAAGATGCACAGCCTAAAGCCAGCGATGTGCCAATATGGTGCTATCGTAGTATTGCTGGGGTGGATTGTTATGATAATGAAATTCCACAATATTCCGATAGGCTTATTAAATAACGATAAGTCGCTTGATTCTATCGGGTTGATTACTTTGATAGTTTATTTTTTTTCTACAATATTTTGATTCTTATTGTTTTTTATTATCATAATCTGTTAAAACATGATTACAGATTTATGATTTAAGGGAAATATGATTTATAATTTACCAGAATTAGATAGAATGTCACGTGCTTTGTCACGGTTAGAGACGGCATTGCTTACAAAGCGTACGGCATTGCCTTTATCAGGAAATGTGCCAAAGCATCTGCAAAATAATAGTCATGAAAATGCCGCATCAGCAACTGATTTAGCGCAAGAAAATCAGATGTTACGTTTGCAATGTCAAGAAATGCGCGAACAATTACAGCAAGCCCACTCATTGCTGGCTGAGATATTGGGACACCAGACAAATATTGATGAACAAAACGCGCCAGAAAATATATCACAGCAAAACCCATCAGCACCATATGACATAAAAAAATTAGTCGCCTCTGCCGATAAAATTAAACTTCACGATTTAAGAAATGATGATGACGAGGAACATAATGGCTGAAGTCACTATCTTTATTGCGGGGCGTTCCTATGTGCTTGATTGTGATAGCGGGCAGGAAGAACATTTACGAAAATTAGGACAGCACCTAGATAGCCGTGTGCGTGAGTTGCAGGCATCAAGCCGCATTCAAAATGATTTAGAATTATTGGTGATTACTGGGATTTTGTTAAGCGATGATTTATCCGATGTTAATCAAGAAAATATTGAGTTGCGTAAAGAAGTGGCGCGGTTAGAAACGCAATCACGGCGTGAAAATAGTGGCGCTGTGCCAGTTACCCATGCCGCACCTGATATTAGCCAGATTAGCGCAAGGTTAGATGCGATGGCAGGACGCATGGAAAGACTTGCAGAAACGGTGCAAGAGAGTTAGAATAGAAAAATGTGCTGGAAAGTGCGCTATGTTCTCAATTTCCCGGGGGCGATAATCTCTTAACAAGGGGACTGCCGCTGTTTTGATGGATTCTGTCTTAATATGTGGTTCCCACCTGGCTCATTGGCCATCGGAGAAATCATAAGACGGCGGCTTTCTGGCACATAATAATAAATGATTAGGATAATTTAAGTGATTCAAACACAGCTGAAAAATATTGCCCAAGAAAATATTGCCCAAGAAAATATTGTTAAGGCAAAACAGATATGTCGTAGGCTTGCGATGCAGCAACGTGCAAAAGCTGTCGCGCAAGATAATTTGCTATCGGCTGATATGCGTGCCGAAGCAAAAATTATCGCTATCATGCAAACTGAATTTTTAGATATAGCAGGTGAAAAAATATCAGCCGCAAGAATCGCTGGCTATGCCGCCATGCGTGATGAATTGCCATTATGGAATCTGTTGCAAGATTTACAGATGCGTGGCGCAATCACCTATTTGCCGATTGTGATAAAAAAAGCGACCGCACTGGTTTTTCAATCATGGCAAACGGGCGATGCTTTGGTTGAAGGGAATTATGGCGAAAAAATACCTATATATGATGCCCCTAAACATGATAATATTGCGCCAGAAATCACTCCTGACATTATTCTCGCCCCCTTATTGGCGTTTAGCAGTGATGGCTATCGGTTAGGCTATGGTGGTGGCTATTATGATAGAACTATTGCTAAAATAAGGGTAACAGGCAAGCAAGTGAAATTTTTAGGCATTGCCTATAGCGCGCAAGAAGTGGCAGATTTGCCGATTGATGAATATGATGTACGGCTAGATGGCGTTATTACCGAACAAGGTTTACGTTACTTTGTCTGATTTGCGGCTATTATTTTTAGGCGATATTTTTGGCGCGCCCGGCAGACAGGCGGTCAGAGATTATCTGCCCATATTGAAAGATAGGCTACAGCCCGACCTTATCATCGCCAATATTGAAAATTCGGCACATGGTTTTGGCGTTACCAGCAAGATTTATCACGAATTAAAAGGTTACGGTGTTGAGGTGATGACTTCAGGCAATCATATGTGGGATAATGTTGATATTCTCAACATTATGCACGATGCTGATTGTTTGGTGCGTCCGATTAATTTCCCAGCCCATCATCCGGGTGTTGGTTATCGCGATATTGAGGTAGCAGGGCATGGCACAGTGCGGATTATCAATGCGTTAGGCAGTTTATTTATGCACCCAATCTCGTCTGCCATGCCATTATTGGAAGAGGTTATTCCGCAATCAAACCCACGTGATGCCGAATTTGCTGCAATTTTTGTTGATTTTCATGCCGAAGCATCTTCTGAAAAAATGGCAACTGCCAACGCATTTGATGGCAGAATAAGTGCGCTGATTGGCACGCATACGCATGTGCCAACGGCTGATTACCGTATCTTACCAAACGGCACTGCCTATCAAACTGATTCAGGCATGTGCGGTGATTATAATTCTGTTATTGGCATGGAAACCGAATCGGCAGTGGCGCGATTGCAAGAAAAATTGCCAAAAGCAAAGTTGCAACCTGCAAAAGGTGATGGTATGATTGCAGGTGCTTTTATCACCATAGACCCTTATGGTTTGGCACAATCTATTGAACCAGTGCGCTATGGGCCTGGATTGGCAGAACATATTCCTAATATGAAAGAAATATCATGAAATATGCAAAAAATGTTTTCGAACTGGTTGGCAATACACCGCTGATTTATCTGAAAAAAGCATCGGAAATGACGGGTTGCACAATTTTAGGCAAGGCAGAATTTATGAATCCGAGCGGGTCTATCAAAGACCGTGCGGCAAAAGGCATGTTGCTTGATGCGATAAAACATAATAAAATCAGCAAGGGCGGTATTGTGGTAGAAGGCACGGCGGGCAATACGGGCATTGGGCTAACATTGTTAGGCAATCAGCTGGGGTTGAAAACCAAAATCGTGATGAATAACAACCAAACTGACGAAAAAAAGAACGCTCTGCGGATGATGGGTGCGGAACTGTTTGAAGTAGAACCGAAGCCGTATAGTGACGAAGGCAATTATATCCGCTATGCAGGTGCATTAAGCGAAAAAATTGCCGCCACCAACCCTGAGGGCGGCGTGTTTTGGGCGAATCAATTTGAAAATCTTGCCAATCGCAACGCGCATCGTGATGGCACAGCACAAGAAATCTGGCACGATACTGATGGTAAAATTGATGGCTTTGTGTGTGCAGTCGGTTCGGGTGGCACATTGGCAGGCACAGCAGAAGGGTTGCGCGCCCATAATGCAAATATCCAAATTGCATTGGCAGAACCACCGGGCGCAAAACTTTATAGCTATTATACAACTGGCGAATTAGCAGGTGAGGGCAGCTCAATCACCGAAGGCATTGGGCAAGTGCGGCTGGTTGGTACATTACAGGGATTATCGGTAGATATGGCGTATAGAATCGATGATACTGAATCACTGCCATGGGTGTTTCATATGTTGCAACATGAAGGATTATGTTTGGGCAGCTCCGCAGGGGTGAATATTGCGGGTGCGGTAGAAATGGCAAAACAGATGGGCAAGGGCAAAGTGATTGTCACCTTACTATGCGATGAAGGCACGCGCTATAGAACAAAATTATTTAATCCAGAATTTCTGCGCTCAAAAAATCTACCTGTGCCACAATGGCTTGATAATGTGCCAGAATGGCTTGATGTATAAAATGGCGAGAAGATTAAATCCGCATACGCAAATTATGCATGATAAACAAAATTACGCTGATGGCACGGTTAATCCACCCGTGCAACATGCCTCTACCTTGCGTGCGCCTGATTATCTTAGCTATATTGGCAAGAAGGAATGGGCGGGCAAACATTATGGCAGGCATGGTATTCAAACGCATCGCGCATTAGAAGATGCTGTTGCCTGTTTAGAACAAGCTTATGGCGTGGTGCTGGCGGCATCGGGCTTGCAAGCAGTGGTGTTATCGCTTATCAGCTTTTTGCAAGCAGGCGATAAAATTTTGATGAGTGATAATGTCTATCCGCCTGTGAAGCTATTTGCTGAAAAATTTTTGCCAAAACTGAATATCAGCACGGTGTATTTTAATCCGCTTGCTGATGAAACCATGTTAGCGGAACTTTATGATGCCAATGTGAAGCTGATTTATATGGAAAGCCCGGGCAGTGCCACATTTGAGTGCCATAATATTGAGGCAATCGTTGGTTTTGCCAAGCAACATAATATCATTAGCGTGATTGATAATAGTTGGGGTGCAGGTGTTTATTTGAAACCATTAGAATTGGGAATCGATATATCGGTAATATCGGCAACAAAATATATTTGCGGGCATTCCGATATATTGCTCGGCACGGTCAGTGCCAAATCTCGCGCACATTATCAGCAAATAGCGGATACGGCGCGTTTTAACGGATTTTATGTGGCGCCTGATGAGGCCTATTTGGGTTTACGTGGGTTACGCACCATGCCGTTGCGTTTGGCACAACACCAAATACAAGCCGAAACATTGATGGCGTGGCTTAGGCAGCAACCCGAAGTAACATTTATCGCCAGCCCCACAGCACAAGATTGGTTTGGGCATGAACATTTTAAGCGCGATTTTTCTGGTGCATCGGGGTTATTTGGTTTTTATCTTAACGAAAATGATGATGTTATGTTGGCAGAATTTTTTGATAATGTTACCTTATTTGCGTTAGGCGCAAGTTGGGGCGGTTATGAAAGCCTGATGACGCCTATGAATATCAAACGTTCGGCTTCCCCACATTTGCAACAATTTTCAGGGCAATCTCTGGTGCGGGTTCATGCAGGGTTAGAACAGGTTGATGATTTAATCGCAAGTTTGAATGATGGTTTCACCGCTTTAAGAAATAGCAAAGCCTAATGATAGAACAGTTGAAATTTAATGCCGATGGTCTGATTTGCGCGATTGCGGTTGATGCCGATAATGGCGCGGTGCTGATGCAGGCTTGGATGAATCTGGAAGCTATTAAGGTAAGCATAGCAGAAAATCATGTATGCTATTATTCGCGCAGTCGCAAAAAATTATGGCGCAAGGGCGAGCAATCTGGAAATCGGCAAAAATTGCGCGAGATACGCGTTGATTGCGATAATGATTGTCTGCTATTGTTGGTAGAACAACAAGGGGCGGCATGCCATACTGGCACAAAAAGCTGTTTTTACCGCAAGCTTGATGGCGATAATTTAGTCACGATTGCTGAACCTATTCAAGATGCGGCACAATTATATAATAATATATAATAAAATTGGTATATGATAAAAATTGACTTATCACATAAAAGAACTTAATTTACGGGATTGATATAGTAGGATTGATATGGCTGAAGAAGCAACAATGAAAAAATCATGGCTTAAAAATATCTGGGAACAGTTGCGCTTTTTATTTTTTGCGATTCTGTTTGCGGTTTTGCTACGTTCATTATTATATGAACCCTTTCGGATTCCATCGGAATCTATGCTACCTACCTTGCTGGCGGGCGATTATGTGTTTGTCTCAAAATTTAGCTATGGCTATAGCAGTCATTCATTTCCTTTTGGCATTGTACCGATTAAGGGCAGAATTTTTGGAACGGGACCAGAACGTGGCGATGTAGCGGTGTTCAAAAACCCGATAACGCCCAGTGTGATTTATATTAAGCGCATTATTGGGCTACCGGGCGATGAAATTCAGGTGATTAATGGGCGGTTATGGATTAATGGCGAGGAACTGAAACGCGAAAGAATAGAAGAATTTGAGGGTAGTTTGCAATATACCGAAACTTTGCCGAATGATTATCTGCATATGATATTAGAACAAGATGGTGATAATGGCTGGTCGGATAATACGCGTATTTTTAACGTGCCAGAAGGGCATTATTTTGGCATGGGCGATAACCGCGATAATTCGCAAGATAGCCGTTTTCAATCGGTTGTGGGCTTTATTCCAGAAGAAAATTTCATTGGGCGCGCCGAAGTAACATGGCTTTCATTAGGTGATAATTTTTGGCCGTTTAGCATTAGATTTAATCGCTTTATGAAAAAAATTCGTTAAATGGAAACAGAAGTGATTGAACCCGATAAGCAAAATAAGCGAAGCAAATTAGATATTGATGCGCTAGAAAAAATTATCGGCTATCAATTTACCGATAAAAACCTGTTGTTAGAAGCTTTTACGCATCGTTCATTGGATAATCATAGAAGCTATGAAAGGCTTGAATTTTTAGGCGATAAAGTTTTAGGCTTTGTGATAGCAAATATGCTATTTCAGCAATTCCCTGATGCTGACGAGGGTGAATTATCAAAACGCCTTGCTGGGCTTGTCAATCAACGTTTTTTGAGTGAATTTGCCGACCATTGGCAGCTTAATCATTTTATCCAGATGGCACAAGAAGCCTATGGCACGCTGGATAATAATCCTGCGATTGTCTCAGATATTACAGAATCACTGATTGGTGCATTATTTTTAGATGGTGGCATGGTTGCAGTGGAACAATTTATCATGGGGCATATGAACACCAATCTTAGCCAGTATCATATAGAACAAGATGCCAAATCACGCCTGCAAATATGGGCGCAAACACATGGCTACCCATTGCCTGATTATCAGTTAAGCGCACAATCGGGTCCACCGCATCAACCTTACTTTTATTTTACGGTATCGGTGGGCGAAAACCAAGCAAGCGGGCAGGGATATTCTAAAAGAATTGCGATGCAAGAAGCAGCTGAAAATTATTGGCAATCTTATATCGCAATAAATGATGAAAATGACGGTAAAAATAATGACTTCTGAAAAACTCCCTGAAAAACCTCCTGAAAAACCTATCGCCCGTGCAGGCTTTGTTGCTTTGGTAGGCGCACCCAATGCTGGTAAATCAACCTTGTTAAATCAGCTAGCAGGTGAAAGGTTAAGCATTGTGCATCGTAAAGCGCAAACCACGCGTAGCCGTTTTCGTGCGATTATCAGACATAAGGATTGTCAATTTATTATGGTTGATACGCCCGGTATTTTTAAGCCACGCGATAGGTTTGATGAAGCGATGGTGGATAACGCGCTGGCGGCTGCCGCTGATGCCGATATGGTTTGGTTGGTGATTGATGCGGCGGCAAAAAACGCTACTGACATGACCACGCAAATAATGGAAAAATTACAAAAATTGCCAAAAACACAAAAAGCAATTTTGCTTAACAAAGTAGATAGAATCGATAAAGAAAAATTACTGCCCTTAATTGAAAAAATCAAACAATATGCCGAAGAAGATACCAACAAAGATACCAACAAAGATACCAACAAAGATACCAACAAAGATAATAGTAAAATTTTTATGATATCAGCCTTGCAAGGCGATGGCTGTAACGATTTATTAGATGATGCTTATCATGCGATGCCACAAAGCGAGGCACTTTACCCCACTGATATTCTCACCGATAGTCCGCTTCGCATGATGGCGGCTGAAATCACCCGATTGCATATTTTTGAACGGATGCACCAAGAAATCCCCTATCAGATAGCGGTTGAAACTGCATCGTGGGAAACGCGTGAAGATGGTTCGGTTAAAATAGAACAAACTCTTTTTGTTGGGCGTGAAAGTTTTAAGAAGATGATTTTGGGCAAGCAGGGGCAAAAAATTAAAGAAATATCCATGGCGGCACGGGCTGAAATCGCAATATTGGCAGGCTGTAAAGTGCATTTGATGTTACGGGTGAAATATCAAGAAAATTGGCGTCAATTAAAAGAATTTCGCGTGATGCAGGGGCTTGAATAGGTTATAATATCGGTAATGTGCAACAATAGAAAATGGTGAGGAATATGGTATCAGCAGATTACATTATTATTGGTTCGGGCAGTGCAGGCAGTGTGCTGGCTTCGCGCTTAAGTGCCAGTGATAAACATAGCGTTACCGTGCTAGAATATGGTGGCACTGATTCAGGCGCATTGATTCAAATGCCCGCCGCATTGGGCTATCCGATGAATATGCCTCTGTATGATTGGGGCTATCAAGCAAAGGCTGAAAAAACCCTGAATGGACGCGCTTTGGTATGCCCGCGTGGCAAGGTGATTGGTGGGTCGTCATCAATCAATGGCATGATTTATGTGCGTGGCAATGCGCTTGATTATGATTATTGGCAAGAATCAGGCGCAAAAGGCTGGGGCTATCAGAATGTGTTGCCCTATTTGAAGCGTATGGAAACATCGCATGGCGGTGAAACTGGTTTTCGCGGCACAGATGGCGAATTGCAAGTAACGCGTGGAGGGCGCAAGAATCCTCTGCATCATGCGTTTGTGGAAGCGGCAGAGCAAGCGGGTTATCATGCCACCAGTGACTATAATGGCTATCGTCAAGAAGGCTTTGGCGCGGCCGATATGACAGTATGGCGGGGCAGTCGCATGTCGGCGGCGCGGGCTTTTTTATTTCCTGCCTTGAAAAAACATAAAAAATTACAGTTGATTCGCCGTGCTTTTGTGACCAAAATCAACTTTGATGGCAAAAAAGCAGTGTCGGTTAGCTATCAAAAAAATAATAAAACCCATACCATTACCGCAAATAAAGAAATTATTTTAGCGGCAGGTGCGATTAATAGCCCGAAAATTTTGCAACATTCGGGTATTGGCAATGCCAGCCATTTGCAACAATGTGGTATTGATATGGTGCATGAATTACGCGGTGTAGGCGAAAATTTACAAGACCATTTGGAAGTCTATTTTCAACTTAATTGCCTACAGCCAATTACCTTATATCGCTATCTCAACCCATTGGCAAAAGCTATGATTGGCGCGCAATGGTTGTTTTTTAAGTCTGGGATTGGGGCATCAAACCAATTTGAAACTTTGGGATTCATTCGCTCAAATGCGGGCGTTGCATATCCCGATATTCAGTTTCATTTTTTGCCAGTTGCTATTAGCTATGATGGTAAATCAGCCGCCAAACAGCATGGTTTTCAATTACATGTTGGGCCGATGCGGTCAAAATCGCGTGGATTTGTGCGGATAACCAGCAATGATGAACGGCAAGCGCCCGAAATTTGCTTTAATTATATGAGCCATGCTGATGATTGGGTTGAGTTTAGGGCGGCATTAAGGTTGAGCCGTGAAATTTTATCACAGCAGGCAATGCAACCCTATAAGGGCAGCGAGATTCAGCCGGGCGATGATGTTACATCAGATGAGGGGCTTGACGAATTTATTCGCAACCATGCCGAATCTGCCTATCACCCTTGCGGCACTGCCAAAATGGGTAATGAAAATGACAAGATGGCGGTGGTTGATAATGAATGCCGTGTGATTGGCATACAGAATTTACGGGTGGCTGATAGTTCTATCTTTCCGCGAATTACAAATGGCAATTTAAACGCGCCGTCGATTATGGTTGGCGATAAGGCATCTGACCATATTTTAGGCAATGTGCCTTTGCCTGCTGAAAATCTTACCCCTTTCATTCATCCGAATTGGCAAAAAAGCCAAAGATGACACAACAGAGCTTTAAAGCAATTAATCAAGTTGTGCATGGTGATTGTATCACCGCAATGCGTGCTGTGCCAGATAATAGCGCTATGCTGTGTATTGCTGACCCACCCTATAATATCGGTAAAGATTTTGGCGAACAGCATGATGATGCCATGCCTTTGCATGACTATATCGAATGGACACAAGAATGGTTGCAACAGGTGATGCGAATCATCAAGCCTGATGGGCTGATATATATATATGGTTATGCCGAAATTCTTGCCCATATTGCGGTTAAATATCCGATTGAACAGCAACATTGGTTGGTTTGGCATTATAAGAATAAGGCAGTGCCATCATCAAAATTCTGGCAAAGAAGCGCGGAGATGATATTATGTTTATGGCAAAGCACAAAACGTCCGAACTTAAATATTGATGCGATTCGCGAACCCTATAGTGAGTCATTTTTGAACAATGCCGCTGGTAAAATGCGCGCAGGCACACAAGGCAGGTTTGGAAAATCGGGTGAGCAAACTATTTATCATGCCCATCAAAATGGGGCATTACCACGTGATGTGCTAGAAGTGCCTGCATTGGCAGGCGGGGCAGGCAGAGCGCAAAGATGGTTTTATTGTCGTGATTGTGTTGATGCTTATCCACCTGATTTAGCAAAAATCCATCAAAATCATGATATTTTCAAACATCCGACGCAAAAGCCGATTCGCTTAACAGAACGGTTGCTTGATTCTTGCATGCAAAAAGGGGATAAAGTACTTATCCCCTTTGCAGGTTCTGGTTCGGAATGTGTGGTAGCGCGCAATAAAGGGCTTGATTTTATCGCTTTTGAGGCGAATAAAGATTACACATGCCTTGCAAATTCATGGCTTAACAAATCCAACAAATGATGTGAGATTATTTAGCAACGCCTGCAACCATATTATTTAATGTGCTTAAGAAGCCATCAATACCTTGTGATGCAATCACCGCAGAAAATTCAGCTCGCTGTGCCTGCACCATAGAAATATCTTCTACCACCACATCAATTACTTTGATACCATCTTTGAATTTACGTAAATGCCATTGAATGGTAATCACAGTTTCACCATTATCGGCTTGGGTAGCAATCACAGATGTATTCTTTGATTGATAAGCATTGGTGATGGTGATTTTGGTTGGTTTAGAAAAATTCAAACTTGAAAAACGGGTTGCCATACTATGCCTAATCCATTCTTTGAACAATTTTTCATATTGTGTTTGTTGTGGGGCACTCATTTGACGCCAATAGCTACCAACCGCAAGCCTTGCAACCGCAGGATATGACACATATTGGTCTATCAAAGCGATGGTAAGAGTTTTACGTTCTTCGGTGGTAATATTAGGGTTAGAAATTTCCTGATATTTGTCAATCACATTATCTTGTATCACTGCCCGTGCATTCACCAAATCATCGGCAAATGCTGGCAATGCGACCGTTATTGTAAAACATACCATGACTATCTTGATTAATTTTTGCATTGTTGCACTCCTTCGTTACTGATAGAAAAAACCATAGAAACCCCTACTGACTGTGTCATTTTAATAGCATCAGGCTTTTGGGCATCAATTTTAATTTTTAACACTTTTTTATCCTCAAACGCAATTATAGCAATATCACGCGCTAAATTCTCAAGTAGACCTATTTGTTTTATTGCATTTATATATTGCTCAATCTTATTTACAAAGCTGTGATAGCAAAATACATTATCATAGTCAATATGTGTTTCGAAATAATTATCTGAATTTTTTACAGTAATTTCTAAATTTAATATTAATTTTTGTGGTTTGTGCAGTTCATGCTCATAAATACCCACTTTTACGTCAAAACATAGCTGGTTAATGGCGACAATATAAGATTCTGTATTTATCATGGCTGATTGCATTTTCAAATTATTTAGGAATTGTAGCGGTTTTAATTTAAAATGATTGTTTATGCAAGCATAATAGATTAAAAATTGGATATGATAAATGATATTTTACATAATAAAATCGCTCATAAGCTGAAACGTGAATGCCATAACGAATCGTTCATTATGGGAATATTAAACATTACTGATGATAGTTTCTCAAATGATGGGTTAGCACAAGCAGCATCTAGTAAAATTTTACAAAGGGCAGAAGATTTTTTACAGGCGGGGGCAGATATTCTTGATATTGGCGGTGAAAGCACACGTCCCGGTGCGTTAATTATTAGTGCTGAACAGGAATATCAGCGCGTTATCCCCGTGATTGACGCAATTCATCACCATTTTCCTGAGGCAATTCTATCTGTGGATACAATGAAAGCAAGGGTGGCTGAGGCGGCGTTGCAGGCAGGTGCTAGCATTGTTAATGATGTGACTGCGGGCGCACATGACCCTGATATGGCAAAAATTGTTGCTGATAATAAAGAAGCTGTGTTGGTGCTGATGCATCATAGTGCGCGCTATGATGCCGTTGAAAAAGATGCGATAGTTGGTGCTTCTTATCAGGCAGTGCCACAAGATGATATTATTGCTTGTGTGATACAGCAATTACAGACACGGATTGATGCAGTTTGTAAGGCAGGCGTTAGGCGCGAACAGCTGATTCTTGACCCTGGCGTTGGATTTGGTAAAACATTAAATGATAATTTACGAATCATCAATCAGCTTGATAGGTTGAAAGAGTTTTCTTTGCCGATATTGTTGGGCGCAAGCCGTAAATCTTTTATTGGTAAAACACTTGATAATGTTGTGGATGATAGGCTCATCGGCTCGGTGGTGGTGGCATTGGTAGGGCAAATGCGCGGTGCTGATATTATTCGAGTGCATGATGTGGCACAAACCAAGCAAGCATTGACGATGCTAACGGCAATTATCGATTCTTAAAGATTATTAGACAGAAAAAGCCCCCCAAAAAAGCCCCCCAAAAAAACCAAAGAAAAAGCCGAAACGTCGAAGCTTCGGCTGAGTTTTGCTACTATGGTGTTTTATTATCGCATCATGCTGATAATGTTATGTGCATCAGCATTTGCATGAGAAGGTTGTTGTTTTTTGTGCGATTTATTTTTCAGTGATAAAGTGTCTTTCGCTGATTTTTGCCACATTTCTACGGACATATTTTCCGAAAAAATATTATCATCAGAATCACGCATAAAATCAGATGGTGACGTTAATAACGGATTGCGTGGCGGTAAACCAGCAGGTGCCTTCGCAGGATAAAGCTTCGCGCGCAAATCATTAATCGGTATGGTTTCGCCTTCACGTTCAACATGCCAATAGGTCCAGCCATTGCAACTGGGCAAGCCTTGCAAGGTTGCACCAATTTTATGGATTGAGCCACGATGGGCACCTGATTCGATACTGGCATCGGCGTAAATTTTTGCAACAAAGCGTTTATCATTGCTAAATAAATTCTCACCTGCTTGTATCAAGCCGCTTTCCAATAAATTACCAAATGGAATACGAATTTGATTGTTGCGTTGCACGCCTTTCATATAATGTTTCATTTTCGGTTCTAGCTGTTTAATATCAGCAAGCCGTTGCTCCGCCACTTGAATATAATCCTCGCGCTGTTCAATGCCGATATAATTGCGCCCTAATTTCTTCGCAACTGCCAATGATGTGCCAGTGCCAGCGAAAGGGTCAAATACAATATGTCCAGGTTCGGTGCAGGCATTGATGATACGGTAAAGCAAGGATTCAGGCTTTTGCGTGGGATGCGCCTTTTTACCCTCATCATCTTTCATCCGCTCATTACCTGTGCAAATCGGCAAATACCAATCAGAGCGCATCTGGGTATCATCATTCATGCTTTTCAGTGACTGATAATTAAAGTGATATTTTGCCTTTGGTGATTTTACTGCCCATAGTAAAATTTCGTGTGCGTTGGTAAAGCGCGTGCCACGAAAATTGGGCATCGGGTTAGATTTTACCCAAATCACATCATTGATAAGCCAGAAACCGTTATCTTGCAAGATTTTACCGATGCGGTAAATATTATGATAACTGCCTATCACCCATAATGAAGCATCATCTTTCATAATACGTTTCGTGCCTGATAACCATTGTTCGGTAAATGAATCGTAATGGGCAAAATCATCAAATTCGTCCCATTTTTCATTAACGCCATCAACCATCGATTGGTCGGGACGCGTTAATTCATTGTTGAGTTGTAAGAAGTAGGGGGGGTCTGCAAATACTAAATCTACAGATTCAGACGGCATATCCTGCATCACTGATACAGAATCACCCGCCACTACCCTGTTAAGGGGTAAGTCGTTGAACATTGTTATTGCCTCATATCCAAATGTTTTCTACATTATGATTGCCATGCTTCTGCATTAGCAATATACGGTTTTCTACCATATGCTATTAGTTTAACTGAAACGGACGATGGAAATCAAGCCTATTCCCCATGCGGAATAAAATTATTTTTGCAATTTAGTTTTTCGGCAGTAAATTTTTAACGGGCTGATAGCTGATGCGGTGATGTGGGGTGATATGGTGCTGCATCAGCGCGCTCAGGTGATTTTTAGTGCCATAACCCATATTGTTTTGCCAGCCATAATGAGGGTAGCGGTGATGCAAGCATATCATTAATTTATCACGCAATGTTTTTGCTAATATAGATGCGGCGGCAATGGCAAGATGGCTATTATCGCCCTTAACGATTGCAACATTTGGCTCGCGCATATTATCAGGCGTTTTATTGCCATCAATCAAGAATTTGATAACATTGATATGCGGATATGAATATAACATATGGTCTGCGGCGCGTTTGATGGCATTCATAGTAGCATTTAAGATATTGATGCGGTCGATTTCTGCAACCGATGCTGCGCCATAGCCGTAGGCGGTGAATTTTTTGATAGATAGTGCTAATTTTTCGCGTTTTGCAGGGGTGAGTTTTTTACTATCGTTTATTTCAGCACACCATGACGGTAATGGGGTGTCGGGGAAGCAAACGCAAGCACTGATAACAGGGCCTGCCAGTGGTCCGCGTCCTGCCTCGTCAATACCAGCATGAAAGGGTAGATGAATCAATTCGATTCTTTCTTATCTTTCTTATCTTTCTTTTTAGGCACTTCATCAAATGCTGCATCGATTTGGTCTTGCAATGGATTTTTCTTAGTATTAAAGCCACTAAATAGCAAGAATGGTTGTGCTAATACCAGCACCAGCGGGTAAGAGAAAATCCGCGCCATTAATGTTTTCTTTTGACCCGATTGATTGAAATACATCGATGCGATAAGGTCGGTGAGTGAGCCACTTGATGTTGAACCAGTTTTCTGGACACGCCTTGCCGCATCAACACAAATTGGGCTGATAATCAGCGACATAACGGTAACTGCCACCAAGAAACGTTGCAATTCGGGGTCAATAATGCCGATTGAAAGCGCGACCGTGCCAAACACGAACGAAAATTCACCCATTTGCCCCAGCAGCATGCCCCCCATAATCGAAAACGACCAGCTTTCACGTAACATTCGCAGGGCAAGCGTGTTGAGTAATATCTTAAACACGGTTGCCACCAACAGTAGCCCCAAGACCAGAAGGAAATTTTCTGCCAAGAACGTTAAATCAATCAATAACCCGACTGATAAGAAAAACGCCATCATCAAAATTACTTTAATTGGCTCGGTATTATGCAATGCAAAATCATGCTGTGCAGAATTGCCGATAATTAACCCTGCCAAAAACGCGCCAAATGCAGGCGATAAACCCATCACACCTGTTACAAGCGCAAAGCCAAAACACCACGAAACCGCCGCTAACGGCGCTAAATCGGGTTTTGTGGTTAGCAAATCAGAGAATGGGAGATTAATGTTCCCCTTTCGAATCAGCAGCAAGATAACACCTACCAGTAAAGCAATGGATAACATTACTTCAGAACCAATGGTAACAACGCTTGAAAGGGTAGAGCGATTCTGCGACGAGGTAAAGCCGTTAAGAATCAGCAACATCGGTGCAACTGCCAAATCTTGGGCAATCAGCACGCCCACCACCAATTGTCCGATGCGCGAATTGCCCTCACCAATCTCTTGAATGATGGTAACAGCAACTGCGGTAGAAGAAATCGCCAGACAGAATGAGAATAATACGGCTTGCGCTGTGGTAAGATAAAACAGGCTTTTCAAGCCCCACACAATGCCGATTGAACCCAATATTTGTAAAATAACAATCAGCACTGCTTTATGCCAGATTTTTCGGAATGATTGTAGCGAAAGCTCAATTCCAATGAAATAGAGTAGCAGAATAATGCCTAATTCTGCTAATAAGGCGATGGTTTTTTCTTCGGTTACAAACTCTAAGCCGCTTGGGCCAAGAATAACGCCTGCGAAAATATAGCCGATAATGGGCGGTTGCCGAAATTGCACCATCGTCATGCCACAAAAAGCACAACAAATGGCAATAATGCCAATCCCTAATAATTCACCGATACCATGCATGGAAGTTTACTATCTCCGTAAAAATTTCTGCTATAGTAGCTTTTTTTGCAAGTAATTTAAACTGTTAAAATATTTTTACTACAAAAAGGATTAGATGAAAGGATTCGGCGGCATATTTTTTGGCAAATGCAATGAGTTTTGAAATTGTTGTACCCAGTGCAAATAAGTTTCAATATCTTTGTCTTTATAACCAAGTATCTGACCGATTCTACGCTCAATCTGTGGCGTGATTTTGCCAGTTTGTTGATAGCATGATTCCAATAAATGATATAATATTTGAGCGTCTTGTTCATGATTGGGGTTAAAAAAAATATTGAAAATCAGCTGTTTAGCACCTCTTCTGCGTTTGTTTGGCTTTTGATGCGCGATACATTCTAGCGTAAGCGAGGGGAATGTTTCTGCTTTTGTAAATTCATCAGGTAATGTTTCGCGATGCAATGCAAAAAGCGCGACATTTTTATCACCTTTTTGCATCAATTGCCATTCTATCCCTTGATGCGGATTAACCGCTTGCGGTATATAAATATCATCTGCCATAATTTGACTTAATTGTTGAATTTTGCAATGTAATACCTAATTTATGCTTTTGATACAAGAATATAATGACAAATTTCTCTCCACACCGCTTTACCGTTGCCCCCATGATGGGCTATAGCCATCGGCATTTTCTTGCTTTTATGCGTATTATCAGCAAACATTGCTTGCTATTTACCGAAATGCTACCGATAGCGGCGGTGGTTGCCAATCGGCACAAATTATGCGATTGGCGGCATGATGATGCGCCATTGCTTGTGCAATTAGGCGGTTCTGATAAAGATTTACTGGCGCAATCATGCAAAATTATCAGCGATTATGGCGGTGCCACTGGTATTAATCTCAATATGGGCTGTCCGTCATCAAGGGTGGAAAAGGGTGCATTCGGGGCATGTTTGATGCTAGAACCAGAAAAAAGCGCGTCATTGGTTGCTACGATGAAGCAGGCAACTGATTTACCTATCAGCGTTAAGTTACGCATTGGTGTTGATAAAGGGGGTGTTGATAAAGGGGGTGTTGATAAAGGGGGTGTTGATAAAGGTGGTAATAAAACTGGCGCGTATACAGAAGAAGATGCTGAAAAATTATATCATTTAATTGAATTATTGGTATCTGCTGGTGCGACTGAAATTTATTTACATGCGCGCAAGGCGATATTAAAAAAGCTTAACCCAAAACAGAATCGCACTATTCCGCCATTGCGTTACGATATTGCATCAACTTGCAAGCAGTATTTTCCAGATTTGCCAATCATTGTTAATGGCGGGATCGATTCGATGGCACAAGCCCAAACATTATTGCAAGATTATGATGGGGTGATGATCGGGCGCGGCTTTATCAACCATCCTCTAAAATTTAGGGGAATCGATAAGGAAATTTTTGGCGATGAAGCGATACCTAGTATCGATGCTATATGGCAACAATATTTAGAATATATCTATCAAGAGCTAGCAAGGGTAACACAGGGCAATCATTCCAAACGGTATCAGCAAAAATCGGTTTACCATTTTATGTTGCAGCCGTTACTGACATTTTTGTATGGCATGAAAGGCGCGAAACAATGGCGTGTGATGATAAATGGCTTGTTTCAAAATCCTGAATTGCTTCACGACCAAAATTATATGAAAAATATGCAAGAATTCTTACGAGCTTATTCAGTACTCGCATGAAACAACGTATGATGCTCATCAATATCAGCAATCATATTCACCACACGTATCTGAAAATATTCACCATCAGATTCCAAATGCCCTTGTCCGATAAGGTGATGCCCGATTTTCAATTCAAGTTCACTTTCAATATCTTTATCAATTTCAATAATCGCACCACGTCCGATTTTCATTAATTGTTCAATGCGTAACTCAGTATTGCCAATTTCGGCAACAATCTGTAATGGTACACTCGCCATAGCGGTGGTTTCAATATCAAAACCCGGCACAGTCACAACTGTTGGTTCAGCATGTTGCACGGTTGCCCCATGTTCGGCATCAGTATAAGCATCGGAATGAGTGGTATCCAGAATGCTTTTTTCTGTTAACATCGTCGCCGTGCTATTGCCTGAAACGGCCTGTGCAGTTTGATTGATTAAGGCATCCATATCAAACTTATCGCCCAAAGTTTCACCTTGCACGCCATCGGGCGGCATATGCACAACGCCAGTTGGTTGATTGTTTTGCGGAGGAGGGGCATTTTGCGGTGCGGTATCAATAGGATTGGCATCATTAAGAATGCGTGTTAAATCATCAGGCAGTTGGTTATTATTACCTGTATCGCCATCGACTTGTGATGTATCAATATCCAATCTATTAATTTCTTGGGGGGCATCATTGCTTTGCTGCCCAGATGAAGTGCCACTATTAAATTCATCAGCCATATTATTATCCTTCACATAAGAAGATACGCATTAACCATTCTCTACTATAGCATAATCAGAGTAAAACAGTCAAAATCAATATTTTGCCATGATTTTGGCAACATCAATCATGCGTAGCGAAAATGCCCATTCATTATCATACCATGCGCCGACACGCATAAAATCATCAGCAACAATTTGTGTTTGTCCCATATCAAAGATACAGCTTGCGGGGTGATGTGTGAAATCAATCGACACCAGCGGTTCATCACTATAGGCTAAAATATCTTTCAGCTCATTTTCACTGGCATTGATAATCGCCTGATGCAGGTCATCGATACTCACTTTTTTACTGGCACAAAATGTTAAATCAACGAAGGAAACATTGGCAGTTGGTACACGCATAGAACAGCCATCTAATCGTCCGTCAAGTTCGGGGATAACCTGACTGACCGAGCTTGCCGCACCAGTGGTGGTTGGCACAATGGATAGCGATGCAGCACGCGCACGGCGGAAATCCCTATGGCTGGCATCAACCAAATTTTGATCGCCTGTATAGGCGTGAATGGTAGTCATATAGCCTTTTTCTATACCCGCAACCTCATGCATGATTTTGGCAAGCGGTGCGATACAGTTTGTGGTGCAAGAAGCGTTAGAAATAACTTTATGTTCAGCAGTAATAGCGTGATGGTTAATGCCATACACCACCATTAAATCGGCTTGCTTGCAAGGTGCTGACACCAACACTTTTTTAGCACCACCAATGGTGATATGTTGTTCGGCAGCTTGTTTATCGTTAAATTTACCACTACATTCTAGCACAATATCAACGTTATGGCTGCGCCAATTTATATCGCCTAAATCGCGTTTATTCATTAACGCAACTTTGCCATGCGGGGTGATAAAATAATCGCCTTCAATCGTAACAGGCACATTGCATACGCCATGCACAGAATCATATTTTAGTAAATGTTTGGCAAGTTCTGGCTTGCTGATAGCGTTGATAGCACTAATATGATAATCGGGGGTTGGGTCTTCCAACCATGCGCGAAATACCAACCTACCGATACGTCCAAATCCATTGATAGCCAACTGTAATGTCATTTTATTCTCCTAATTCATAGCAAGCGACATGATGATGTCAGCAACTTAACCATAAATAAAATAAAAATCAAGCTAGGAAAATCAGCGAAATGTTTTAAAAATCACTGCCAGATTCAGTATCGGCTTCAGTGCCAGATTTATCGATAGTTACAACATCCTTATAAGGAATTTCATCGGGGTTTGCCAAGCTAACATTGCTGTATAAATCTTCCGAGCGTTTTAAGAATAATATTAGAATATCAGCGGCATTTTGGGTAAAGTCAAAAATGGTATGCTCGAATGTGATTGTTGCATCAGGTGCAATCGGTTGCGGAGACATTTTGATACGGGTGACATATTCCTCGACACCATAAATATTGACGAGCGAAAGACGTAATGTAGGCACAGTAGCTGTTTCACCGCTAATATTGGTAATGGTACTCTCAATATTTAATATGCGTTCTAAATTTCTAAATTGCACCGAAAAATTAATGTCGCTAATAACAAAACCCATAACATTGGTTTTTTCATCCACATCTAAATTGACAGCATTATAAATTTTTGAAAGGGCTGGAAATTTTTCAACCAATATATCACGGTAAAACACAGCATAGGTCACCATAGAAAAAGTAACCACAATAAGAATAAGCCATGCGGTGAAAATAAGACTCTGTCTGAACCGTCTGCTTTGGTAGCCAGAACCATATGCCGATTGTAGCAGTGATGGCATGTTATCGGCAGGCAATCTATCAATCGCAATCGTATCATGCGCGCCGTAAGAAATAGAAGGTGCGCTACCATCATCAAGGAACACATCAACCGAAATATCTGTTTCGGGAATATCGGCATAGATTGCTGGATCCACAAACCATTCATGTTTGCAAATGCCACATTGCACTTGTTTGCCAGAATCATCTAATGCGCTTCGTTTTACATCAAAAATCGATGTGCAATAGGGGCAGGAGATATGCATATATTCGTCTCTATCATCAACACCATCATTGATATTATGATATATCATAAACAGGCTAATGCTAGCAAGCAACCAGTTTCTTATAAAACTTTTAAATTACACTATATAAATGCCGCTTGCTATGATATTATCAGTCAAATTTACTGGGAGAGTGGGGACATATGGAAATGGCTGATAGGCAAGTAATTTATATTGGTATGGGCAGTAATGTAGGCGATAGCAATCAAATTTTTGATAAAGCTATTAATGTTTTAGCGCAACATATTGAGATACAACAACAATCGCATCGTTTTGTTACCAAAGCAATGTATAACACCCAGCAAGATGATTTCTTAAATATGGTGATACGTGCTGCAACTTTTGCATCGGCACGCCAGCTACTTACTTTATTTAAGAATATTGAACAAAATTTTGGGCGTGATTTACAGGCAGCGCGCTATGCACCACGTCCGCTTGATATGGATTTACTTTTTTATGGCAATCACATTATTGATGAAGATGATTTAAAAGTGCCACATCCTCTGCTTTATGAACGTAAATTTGTGTTAGAACCGTTAGTTCAGGTGACAAGTAATGATTTTTATGACCCGCATTCAGGCAAACGCGTAACACAATTATTGGCAGATTTGTTCCGCAAGCAAGGAAAAACAATTCCCCTTAACGCAAAACCTGTTCATCAATCAAGAGCTATAAAACCACTTTATGAAAAAGCACCACCGAATGTGCCAACTAAAATTATACCGCTGGTAAGAAGACCAAACCCATGATTTCTGAATATCTTAATGATTTTCATATGTGGGCGGTATTTGTGATTGTCGTTGGTGGTTTTTATTTTTACGCCAATCAAAAACTACCAATGGAAGTGACGGCGTTTGGTATCATTGTCGTGCTTATTTTATTATTTTATATTGCACCTTATCAAGGTAATTCGCTAGATTACCGAGATTTTTTGTTCGGTTTTGCCAATCCTGCGCTTATCACATTATTATGTTTGTTGGTGTTGGGCGAGGCGGTAAATCGCACTGGTATGCTAGATAGATTAACCAACAAGATTATTAAATTTGCTGCTGGTCACCGTGTTTTAGCCATTATTTCTACCTTCACTATTGTGTTGGTGATTAGCGGGTTTCTTAACAATATTCCAGTTGTTATGCTTTTCATTCCAGTGATTTTCAAAATCTGCCGCCGTTTCACTGTGCCACCTGGCCGCTATATGATGTCGCTAAGCTTTTTTTCAATCTTGGGCGGCATGACAACATTAATCGGCTCTTCCACCAATTTATTGGTGTCGTCAGCGTTGATTGCGATGGGCAGAGAAGGTTTTGACTTTTTCACCTTTACTGTGCCCGGTATCATCATGGTGCTTAGTGGCGGTTTTTACGTGTTTTTCATCATGCCTTTTATTATGCGTCATTTAGGCGAGCAAAAGGCGCCAGCAGAAAGTTATGAGCGTGATATTTTCTTTATGCAATTTACCCTGAATGATGAATTAAAATTAGTTGGTAAAAGTGCTGATGGCGAGGGTAAGTTTGAAGGCTTGCTTGATACGGTTAAATTACAATTTGTCAAACGCGGTAAGAAAATATTTTATCCACCTTTTCAATCAGTTACGCTAAATAAAGGTGATGTTATGGTGGTGGCGGCGACGCAAGAAGAATTTGAAAAAATGAATGAAAATCAAAGCCTAGAAGTGTTTTCTGGCAATGTTGAGAATCATGATGAGATTAAACCAGATGTAAAACCAGAAGTAAAATCTTTGGGACGTGCTGAAGTGGTGGTGGTGCCCAACTCATCAATGATTAAACGCACAATCAGCTCGATTCGTTTTTTTGACCGCTATAATTGCGTGGTGCTAGGCATTAAGCGTAGGCGCGCACGGATAACCCAGCAGATTGATGATGTTAAACTTGAGGGTGGTGACGTGTTGTTACTGCAGGGCGATCGTGACAGCCTGTTACAGTTAAAACGCAGCCGCAACATGATTTTGATGGAACATTCACTCAGCGAAGTCAGTTCGGTTAATTTTCTTAAACGCTCTGTATTGATTTTTAGCTTGGTGATGCTATTTGCCGCCACTGGCACGGTACCAATTTTGCTGGCAACTTTGGTGGGTGTGTTGGCAATGCTATTGTTGAAAATTATCAGTGTGCCGAATGCGTTGCGGGTGATGGATGGTAAAATTATTTTGGTGATTAGCGCATCATTGGCATTGGGCTTGGCATTGGAAGCAACTGGTGGGGCTGATTTTATCGCGATATTATTTGTGCAAGCATTGGGGAGTAGCCCGCCAGCAATCGTGTTATCATTATTTTTCTTAATCACGGCATTATTGTCGAATATGCTTTCTACCAAAGCAACGGCAGTTTTGTTCACCCCGATTGCGGTCGGTATAGCGAATCATTTAGGCGTTGATGCTTTACCTTTCGCGATTGCGGTTGTGTTTGCCTCTAATTGTTCCTTTGCATCGCCTATTGGCTACCAAACAAACTTGCTGGTAATGGGGCCTGGTGGCTATGAATTTAAAGATTTCTTGAAAGCAGGCTTGCCTTTGATTATTGTGTGTTGGCTAACATTTACAGTGCTAGCATTTAATTTCTTTAATTTATAATATTATTTTGAAAAGGATTGGTAGATGCATGATTATCGAACGCATCATTGTGGAGAATTGACGATTGAACAGGCGAGTATAGCCACAAGAATATCAGGCTGGGTAGATAGAAAGCGCGACCATGGCGGTTTGTTATTTATAGATTTGCGCGATATGTATGGTATCACGCAATGTGTGGTGGAAGAAAATTCTAACCTATTTGAACAATTAACCAATGTGCCAATAGAATCGGTGCTTTGTATTAATGGCGAGGTGCAACCGCGTACTGCCGAAACAATCAATAAAGACTTGCCCACAGGTGAGATTGAAGTGCGTGTGAAAGAAATAGAAATTTTATCGCAAAGTTCTGCATTACCGATGCCAGTTAATCAAGAAAGCAGTGATTATCCTGAAGAAATAAGGTTGCGCTATCGCTATCTGGATTTACGTAGGCGCGATATGCTGAATAATATCATGTTGCGTAACCGTGCGATAAGGCTGTTACGTGAAAAAATGCACCTGCGGGGCTTTCAAGAGTTTCATACGCCCATTTTAACGGCAAGCTCACCCGAAGGCGCGCGCGACTTTTTAGTGCCTAGCCGCTTACATCCCGGTAAATTTTACGCATTGCCACAAGCACCACAACAATTCAAGCAATTATTGATGGTGGCAGGGTTTGATAAATATTTTCAAATTGCGCCTTGCTTTCGCGATGAAGATGCGCGTAGCGACCGTTCGCCCGGTGAGTTTTATCAGCTGGATTTTGAAATGGCATTCGCCACACAACAAGATGTGTTTGATGTGATAGAGCCAGTGCTTTACGAATTATTTACCGAATGTTCGGATAAAAAAGTAAGCCCTTACCCGTTTCAGCAAATCACCTATCAAGATGCGATGAATAAATATGGCTCTGATAAACCCGATTTACGCAATCCGTTATTGATTCAAGAAGTGACCGAAATTTTTGCTGATTCTGACTTTAAGATTTTTGCAAAATTGATTAAAGAAAAAGATTTCATTGTGCGTGGTATCATCGTGCCAGATGCGGCACAGCAACCGCGTTCTTTCTTTGATAAGTTGAATGATTGGGCGCGAACGATAGGGCAGGCGGGGCTTGGTTATATCAGCTTTAAGGAACAAGGCAATGAAGGCGGTGAAGGGCCTATTGCCAAAAATCTTGATGATGCACGGATTGCACAATTAAAACAAATCACCAATATTAAGCAAGGCGATGCGGTGTTTTTTGTGTGTGGCAAGGTGCATGAATCGGCACAATTTGCAGGACAAGCGCGCACTAAAATTGCCGAAACGCTTGATTTGATTAAGAATGATTCGTTCCAATTTTGCTGGATTACTGATTTTCCATTTTATGAGCTTGATGAAAAAACTGGCAAAGTGATTTTCTCGCATAATCCTTTTTCCATGCCACAAGGTGGGTTAGATGCGCTTAATAATAGCGACCCACTTGCCATTAAAGCATGGCAATATGATATTGTGTGCAATGGCATTGAGCTTTCATCGGGGGCGATTCGAAATCACCGTCCTGATATTATGCTGAAAGCTTTTGATATTGCGGGTTATTCTAAAGAGCAGGTGGAAAAAGAGTTTGGCGGTATGCTGACCGCATTTTCTTATGGTGCGCCACCACATGGCGGGGCAGCACCAGGGATTGAACGTATTGTAATGTTGCTGGCTGATACGCCTAATATCCGTGAAATTGTGCCATTTCCAATGACGCAAACCGCACAAGATTTAATGATGGGTGCGCCGCTTGCGGTGGCTGATAATCTGCTAGAAGAGGCGCATATTCGCGTTAAAATGCCAATTACCACCGATTGAGTAGGGTTAATGATTAAATTTCGTTAAAATAGCGCGCACGATAATCGCTTAAAAAACTTTCTGTTATCGCTTCTTGCGATAACAGCCGTATCACCTGATTAGCTTCATCGGGTGAAAAATTATCGGTGGAAGTGACCTTAATATAGTCAAACACACGTTTTAATGGCGAGTTACGCATACCTGCTTCAAAACGGGTGGCAACTTGTTGAAGTGTATTATCTTGTTGTGATAGCTGAAGCGCCAACAGCCAGCTAATCAGATAATTGGCTTGGCGGTTTTCTATAAACACATCTTCGGGCGGTGGGTCGCCCGTAAGGCGTTGCATGGTAAGTGCCGCACGGTACCAATCTTTGTTGTTCCAAAAAATATCGCGACGCAATAAATCGGCATTAAGCGATAAATCTCCAGCAATCAAATCAAGTGCTGATTCGGGTTGTTCTAAATCAATCAATGCTTTGGCATATAATCTTCTGGCATCAATGCTTTCTTGCGATGATTCAATGCCAAGATCGCCACGATATGTTTCAAAAATGTTGATAGTGCCTTCAGGATTATCTCCGATAATATGCAGCAATCCAACTTTTACGATAAGGGTGCGTTTTTGTTGTGGCGTTAGCAACCTTTCTGCAACCAGTGGCTCTAGTAATTCATTGGCATTACTATAGAATTGTTCCTTGATTAAATTATCAGCGATAGTAGAAATAATTCGCACACGTTCATTGCCAATAGGCAGTAATTCACGGAAATTACGTAGTAATTTAAGAGATGTTTGGGCATCAACATTTATATTTTCGTCTTCTTCTAAAAATATTGAACGGAACACTGAAAGCATTTCTTGCGTGAGCAGTAAAGCAGAAGGGCTTTCAGGGAAGAAAGCGGAGGCGTCTCGCAAAATATTCAGCCCTAACTCCACCTCGCCAGTATCTAAATATAATTGACCCAAGCGACCTAATAATTGCAATTCCAATTCATCACCGCGCCAGATATAACGTAAATGTTCTAACGCTTCTACGGATTCTTCAACTGTTCTATTTCCTTGTGCAATATCATAATTAATTTTTTCTAATTCCGATAAAACCACCCATTTGTTATTGGGGTCTAATTCAATCATTTCCTCCCAAACGCGATAAGCATATTCATCATCATTTTTACGTAACGAATATAGCCCATCATAATATAAAAAACGTTGATATTCATATTTTGCCATTTGGTTGGTAAAATTACGCAATGTATCTAGCCATGATTGCACCACCACCAAATCATCAGTAGCAAAAGCAGTTTCAATCTGCCAATTTGCAATCCAGTTTCTTAAATAGACAGGGTAGCGCCGTGTAAAATCACTGGAACGGTCAAAGCGTAATTTAGCCGCTTCCCACTCATTTTTTTGAGCGGCGGCAACGCCTTGCCATAATACAGCTTCGCCATAAGAAGAAAACGCGTCATCAGCAAGAATTTCAATAGCTTCATCGGTGCGTTCCATTAGTAGTAAAACCGCAGCTTTGAGTAAACGGTAATTGATCGAGCTGGTGTCATTATCAAAAACATCTTCATAAAGCTCAAGATAGCCATAGGCTTCGCTGTTTAATTTCTGCCCTAAATAGAAAGTAGCGGCTGAAAGGTGATAAGCACCGCGTTGATTGGTTGGCAATGAGTAATCTAAACTGTTATGAAGCTGCTGGCGCGCCTCTAAAAATGGTAATGTGCTATAAGAAATTGGTGGGAAATTAAGAAGTGCTTCATTAGAAGTATCGCTTTGGCTATCAATATTATCTTCTAATTTTTGTTGTGCAATATTCAATCCTGTCTCTTTATTGATGATGTAACCAGTTTCAGTATCAAAAATATTAATTCCTTCAATTTGTGGCACAATGGCAATCCCTTGCTGTGCTGCAAGAAGTGAAAATTCTACAAAATCGCGCTGTTTATTATTGGCAATGCCCAATGTTTTAAATGTGCCAACCAGCAATTCACCACCATAGGCTGTGTCAGTAAATGTTACTGCTTTGCCAACATCACGAGATGATAGCAGTAGAAATTTGTTATTTTTGGCATCGCGTTGAATATGTCCCGATACTGTTTGCGGTGGAATATAGAGTTCATCATGGAAACGTAAAATATAATTGAAGCCTTTTTGCACAATAGATGCGTTGATATCGCGTGTTGGCAAAAATCTTAAAACAGTTGCATCTTCAACCTCAATGGGTGTTACATCTAATAGTAAAGGCAATAATCTGGTTCGCAACCTACTAATATTCACTGGTAATTTTCTATCGGCAACAAACCAGTAATAACCACCATGCCTGAAAAACGCAGTACCAATATCTTCAGAAAGTGGAATTGTAATGGTTTGTTGGGCATCGGGTAATGCTAAAATTTCGGCACCTAAACGACGCGCAACTTGCGTTTTAGGCGAAGAGAAAGGCAAAGAAGCAAAACGTTGTGCATCGCCTTCAATTTCAACATCAGGAAAATCATCGCGTTGTGCAACTGTTTGCTGTTTTGGTAGCAAATCAATGACAATTTTCGTGCCTGAGCGAAAATGCCTGATATTATAACTATTAGGAACGTCCATCGCAAACACACTGGTATTATCAATTTGTAAGATACGTGGATTATCAAACGGTTCATCATAGTTAAATTCAACTTGGCTAATATCAATAGGCTTGTTTTGTCCGAAAGTGATTTGCAAGTTTGGGCTGTCATACTCAATCAGATATTGCACTTCAGTCGTAAAATCAAAAATTATTCTTAAATATTCTGGCGTTCGCCCAATACGCACCGTATTTCCACCGATAGCTTCTAATTGTTCATTATTGTCTAATGTATCTAAATCAACGCCTTGTGAGGAAAAAATATTATTTGATTGCCCCTCATCAGTGGCGGTTGTTTGCACAGATGGTACATCTTGATAACCCGCAATGATATTAGAACTGCTGCCATTAAAGTTATTATCGCTGATAATTGCTTCAGCTGGTGTATCATCTTGTAAAAACTGACTTGTGCGCTCTTGTTGTAAAATATCAATAACCACACGCCTGCCAATTCTTCTATGGGCAATCGCCAGCTGTCCGCTGGTTGGCAGAACAAACACGCGCCCATTTTCACTAATGTTGGCAGGGCCTGACGCTAAATTCAGGGAAGGTTCAATTTCTGAAAGGTTGTTCACTGTAAAAGGGCGGTCAAATGTAACGCTGATATTGCTTTCATTAGCGACTGCTTGATATTGTGGTGGGTTAGAGAAAATAAATTCTAATCGGCCACCACCATCGTTTAATGTGTAGGTATTAATGGTAATAGTTTCAAAATTTCTGTTACTATCATTAGGTTCGTTGCTGTCGGCATTATCAAGTTGCGTCACATTAAGTTCTAATGGCTGTTCAGATATAATTAAATCCTCATCATTTTGTGAAGCAGTGGAAGCATCACCATCTTCTTGTTCGATAATTTGCGGTTGTGTGGAAGGAATTAATTCTGTTTCTACTATTTCTTCTTGCGAAGAATCGATGCTTATGGGTGCATTGCTTTCTTGCAAATATCGGTAATTTTCTACCGCTTCAGCAAAATCGCCTAACATAATATCAAACACAATGGAATTATTAAAACGAAACGGCCGAAATGCCATACCATCTTGTAGCTGAATGCGTATTTGAGTATCAGATAGGCGTGTTATGTTATCCACATAAATTTTCATCTGGTCAGTGATGGTGGGGATAGTTAAATCATTATCTTCAGCGAATGTGATAACAATATTATTGTCATCAATATTAGGGCTTATTGTATAAGCGGTGATTTCAGGCCAATCAAATGCGATACGCAAAAATTCTTCATCATCATGTGGCGCAATACGCAATGATTGCGCTTGCACATGATGTGCAAATAATAAAACAACCACTACCATAAGCTTTATGGTGCTAGTCGTTAATAATCGGATATGGTTATTTGATATCATAAATGACAATTTCAATCCGGTTGACAAGTTTTTCTCTTTCCTCCGGCGAAAATGTCAGGCTAACCTGCTCTGCTATTGGGCGTGTGCGTGTACCAATTGCTAGACTACGCACGATGCCATTATCAAAAAAATATTGCCTTACTGTATTAGCATAAGCAAGCCCTAAAATCCACCTTGAACTGATATTTTCTAATAAAGTGCTATTTGGGCTTACATTTGCAACAATTTCTATACGATTTTTATAAATAATAAGCAAATCTATCAAATCTAGCAATAATATTTTACCCGCAGGGGTTAATCGGTCGCCATCTGGATGAAACAGCAAATCGTTATAAATGCTGATATTTATCCAACCTTTGCCAAGTGCTATATTAACATTTTCAAAACCCGGAATTGTTTTAATATGCTGAACAAGTATTTTGTAAATATAGCGGGTAGGTTGTTCAATTGGGTCGCGCTTAAAATCAACCGCATAGGAATAGTCGAATTGATTGGCAACTTTACGTAATTCCTCAATATCTGCTATGGTTTTAGAAGAAATAAAATCCTGATTCACTAAGTTACTAACAGAAAATAGTAGTACAAAAAAAGTAAGTAATAATGCCAGCATATCACCCATGCTGCTGAGCCAACCAGCAGCTTTCCGCTTCTCATGTTTGACAATGGGCGCTTTGAATGACATTTATTCTTGTTCCGATATTATGGTATCGCCCGGAATAATTTGTATATTGGGCAAATCTTCTGTATTTGTATAAAAGCGAAATTCTACAAATTCACCTTCTTCGGTGCTAACACCCCCTTGTAAGAAATAGGATGGCACCCCTTCATATATCAGCAAATCAATCAAATGCTCTACGCGGTCTGCCGCTTGTGGTATGCCATATGAGAAACTACTGCCAAGTTCTAATAGTGTTGTGTTAACAGTAACAACAATATAAACAGGTGTGGTGGCTTGTGAAATTGAATGCGCTATCCTCCGAATAATGAGTAATTGTTCTGAACGAATGGTGGTGGAATCTGGGTGAAACAAATCATTTAGCGGATATTTCACAAAAATACGGTTGGAACTGGTATCAATTTGTGTGGGGTCAATCACTTTTATTTCGTTTTCAATTAATGTGCGAATAACCTGCAAAATATGATTGTTAGAAACGCCACTGGCACGATTCTGAGGGGTGTTAACTGTTTCTTCAGTGGCATCAATAGTAACAGAAAAAACATCAGCAATCGATTCGATGGCTTGCTCGCTACGTTCATCAACAATTTCTGAAAGCGCAACCAATACAACGAAAAAAGCCAGTAATAAAATAAAGAGATTGACAAAAATGGTCGCGCCCGCATTTGGGTCAGATTCATAAGCTTTTTTCATATACAACCATCAAAAATTAAGGGGTTATTGAAACATTTCATCAATCATTTGTTGTTTATCAGGCGATTGATGTAAATCTGGACCTTCAAGAATCTCCCCTGGATCTTTAATAATTTCTTGTTGGCTAACACGTTCTTTATAGCGATTTTTTGCTTCTTCATCACCAAGCAATGATAAAATACCATCAAGAGTCATTTCAATTTGCTCTAATGTTCTAATCGCTTTACCCATTCTTTGCCCAGTAATATCTTGAAAGCTAGAGGCTTCTAAAATACGTGTGGTATATTTTTGTAACGCATAACGCTTTTCTTCAGGAATCTCTTCAATCAATGTATTCATATGTTCAACACATTCTAAAATTGCCGATGTTGCAGTTTCAGTAGAAGAGCGAATTGCTACAAGCTCGTTAATAATATTGGGGATATATTTATCGCGAATATCTTCAGGGTGCAAGCCTTTAATTTTTTCCGTGAAAGTGGAACGAACATTATTCAATATTCTTTTTTCCAAATCACGTACAGTCATTCTGTTGCTGAGTTGACCAATTTTCAAGTTTGAGCCGCCTTCATGCCCAGGAATGTGCGAATAAAGAATCGAATCAACAAAATCTTCCACCTCTTGGCGTGAAGCAAACACTTTATTACTAACTTTTTTGGCGTTTTCTACCATTTTACCTAAATCCCAAATTAATTATTTTATTATATGCAACTGTAGCTGCTTGCCTTTAGATACATAATAATGCAAGTTTTATTAGTGATGAGGTGATTATAGCACAGAAACATCAAATTTCATAGAAATTTCTTATAATCATATGAATTTATTGATATTTAAGTTACTGAGATAACGGGATAAGTCGCAACTAGAACGTTTAAAAATCTTAAACTAGATTTCACTAGCCAAGAAACTAGGTTAAAACACTTTCCACTTTAGAGCGTAATGTTTCGGCATTAAACGGCTTAACGATATAGTTATTAACGCCTGCATTTTTTGCCGCTAAAACATTTTCAGTTTTGCTTTCCGCAGTTACCATAATAAATGGTATATCTTTATGCTCTGGTGTATTTCTCACACTTTTCAAGAAATCAAACCCATTCATCGGTTGCATATTCCAGTCAGAAATAATGAGACCGTATTTTTTCGTTGTAAGCTTCTTCAGCGCATCAGTGCCATCATACGCCTCATCAACATCTTCAAAGCCAATTTGCTTTAAAAGATTTCTAATGATTCGCAACATTGTTTTGTAATCATCAACAATAAGGACAGATATCTTAGTGTCAAAAGCCATTGCATGAAGCTCCTAGTTACTGCTCTTTTTTTAAGATAAAAAAACAGCTTGTTAAACATAAAATCAAGTGCATTATACAAGTCAATTGCATCGCTGTCAATCACACAATCACGTAAAAAAGATAAATTTTTATTTATTTTGAATATGCCGTCATATTTTGTGCAATTTGGGCAAATATTGCGCGGGTATCAGCATCTGCGTCTTCATCTGCCATGAAAGGGACTTGCTTATCAGCAGAGCCACGCAAATCTTGTCGCAACGGAATTTTGCCTAATAATTCTGTATCATATTGTTTTGCTTGCGTTTTCATATCCAACACATCAAAGATATGGCTTACCTCGCCACAATGTGGACACGTAAAGCCTGCCATATTTTCAATCATACCAATTAAAGGGATATTCAGTTTTTCAAACATTTTCATAGCGCGTGAGGCATCAATCAGCGATAAATCATGCCCAGTAGTAACAATAATCGCACCATCGGCATTTGTTTGTTGGGCAATAGAAAGCGGAATATCGCCAGTGCCGGGCGGCAAATCTATTATCAGATAATCAAGTAATTCACCTTCATCTGCCCATGCAACATCAAATAAAAATTGCTGTAACGCTTTTACCACCATTGGTGCGCGCCATACAATCGCATCTTTTGGTGTGGTTAAATAGCTCATAGAAATGCTTTTAATGCCAAATTTTTCAATCGGCACGGCACGGTTGTTTTCAATATCAGGTTTTTGAGTTATCCCCAATAATTGTGCCATTGATGGTCCATAAATATCGGCATCAAGCAAACCGATTCGAAATTCGCCGATTTGCGAAAGTGCCACAGCTAAATTTAGGCTGATAGTAGATTTACCAACCCCGCCTTTGCCACTGCCAACCAGAATAATTTTTTTTGCAGGTTTGGGCTTGCTGGTATCCTGCATTTTATCGCGTTCGGCAGTAAGTGCAATATTAACAAGCCTTGTTTCGCCACCATCCATCAGCGCAGACACATATTCTTGTTGTAATTTATTGGCTTCGGCAGCGATGAGGGCTTGCGGCAAGGTAATGACGATTTGCAATTTTTTCTGGTCGGGCATCAAAGAAATAGCAGTCGTGCTTAATGTTTCACCATTGCTAAACGGTATGTTACATAAGATATCGATAATTTTTTGATTGCTAAGCATGTTTTGATATTCCAAATATTTTTTTACGCTCTTCATAATGCCATATTACACACTAATAATCCATCACTACATAAATATACCTTGCAAAATCACCTGACTGTCACTATATATAGGGTCAAGTAGCTTATATAAAATGAAAAAGAGGTAAGTAATGTCTTACGATAATGGTGGCCCTTGGGGTCAAAATACTGGCAAAACACCAAACAAACGTCCCCGTGCATCAGGTGGCGGTGGTAAGGGCAAAGGCCCCATCAATGGCGGTGGTAACAACAATAACGTTGGTGGTGGTGGCAATGTACCCCCCGAATTTGAAACAATTTTAAGTGATATTCAAAATCGGATGCGTGGTGCAGTGAGTGGCGGCAATAATAGTCGTAAAATTTTCTATGTGATTGGCGCGTTATTTTTGTTGTGGGTTGCCAGCGGTTTTTATCGCGTAGAACAAGGTAAATTAGGCTTGAAATTAGTGTTTGGTGAATATACTGGTGCACCTACATTACCGGGTCTAAACTATAATTTTCCAGCCCCAATCGGGCAAGTTGAAATTGTTGATGTGGCACGGGCAAGGCGTATTGATATTGGCTATCGGGGCAATAGCAGCACGCAATTGCGCGATATTCCTGAAGAAAGCCTTATGCTAACGGGCGACCAAAATATTGTGGATATTGATTTTGCGGTATTTTGGAAAGTGCGTGAGCCTGAAAAATATCTATTCAATATCCGCGCACAAGAAGATACTGTTAAATTAGCCGCCGAAAGCGCGATGCGTGAAGTGGTAGGGCAAACGGCATTTGACCAAGCCGTTACTGATGGCAGGGCAAGCATTGAAACCCGCACTTTAGAAGTGTTGCAATCTATTTTAGATAGTTACGATGCGGGGATTCTGATAGAAACAGTGGATATGCAAAAATCGGACCCACCGGGTCAGGTGCTAGATTCCTTTAACGATGTGCAACGGGCAAGACAAGATTTAGATAGGTTGCGTAATCAGGCTGATGCCTATGCCAATACGGTTGTGCCAGAAGCGCGGGGCGAGGCTGAGAAAGTGTTGCTAGATGCCGAAGGCAGACGCGAGCAATTAATCACCGAAGCTGATGGTGAGGCAAAACGGTTTATTGATGTCTATAACAGTTACAGGCGTTCGCCTGTCGTAACGCAAAAACGCATGTATTTGGAAACAATGGGCAAAGTTTTAAGCAATGCTGAAATCGTGATTATTGATAAGGAAAGCGGTGGCGTATTGCCTTACCTGCCTTTGCCTGCATTAAAATCACGTAACAGCAACAGTGGAAATTAAGGGATAGTAAAATGGTGAAATTTTTAGCAGGCATTATTGGTGTTATAACGATTATTGTTGGCACAGGTGCATTGTTCACGGTGAAAGAAACCGAACAAGTGTTGGTGTTGCAATTTGGTGAGGTGCGCCGTGCCATTACCGAACCAGGGCTTAATATTAAAATTCCGATGATTCAAAACATCATCCGTTACGATAATCGGATATTACCGATTGACCCACCACAATTTGAAGTGTTGTTGACTGATAAAAAACGCGTGAATGTAGATGCTTATGCGCGTTATAAAATCATTGATGCCAGTGAATTTTATCAAAGGGTGCGGACTGAAACATTGCTGACCGATAGATTTGGTAAAAATGCCAATGCCGCGCTACAACGGGTGCTGGCGACTGTATCACTCACCGATATGTTATCAGAAAATCGCGATAATGTGATGCAACAGATTGAAGAAGAATTGCAGTCACAGGCGAAAACATTTGGAATTGAATTGATTGATATTCGAATCGGTCGCACCGATTTACCATCGCAAACCAGTGAAGCGGTGTTTAACCGTATGCGTACTGAGCGTGAACGTGAAGCGCGTGAATTGCGCGCACAGGGTGAAGAAGCTTCGCGCAAAATTCGCGCACAGGCAGATAAAGAACGCACAATTATTCTTGCTGATGCCAAAAGCCGAAGCAATATCTTAATTGGTGATGGCGAAGCACAGCGTAATGTGATTTTAGGTGATGCCTATGGGCGTGATGCAAATTTCTTTGCGTTTTATAAAAGCCTTGAGCAATATGAACAGGCACTTGCAACTGAGGATACCACTTTTGTGATTTCACCTGATAGCGAGTTCTTCGAATTCTTTGGCAAATCCAGATAAGCCCAAATATTAAATCTAGATAATAATTCTTGATAAAAAACCCGATAGAGTCACTTACCCTATCGGGTTTTTTCTTATCAGTTTCGTAAATTCACGCCGCGTATAATCAACTGGCAGGCGATGATGAATAGAATAATATTCAGTGCGATAATATATAAAATCCCGTACCAAATGCTTGCCTCGTGATTGCCCGTAAAGCTGTAACGCAAGCCATCAATCAGATAGAAAAACGGGTTGAACAATGTTAATTTTTGAAAGAATGCTGGCAAATGGTCAATTGCATAAAATGTGCCCGATAAGAATGAAAGCGGAATTAAGATATATTCGGTGTAAATTGATAATTTTTCCCATGAAGGTGATATAATACCGCAAATCAAGCCAAGTAGTGCCATCAGGCTTGCCGAAAAAATGATATAGAAGATGGCAGTGAGTGGTGAGGCAATGCTGATGCTTGGCACAAATGGCAGACATGCTATAAAAGTAATCACACCCAAAATGATACCGCGCGTAACCCCTGAAGCAGTTTGCGCGAGGGTAAATTCCATTGCATTGATGGGGGTGAGTAATATCTCGTTTAACGAGCCAAACATGCGTCTGCCAACCAGTGAAAAAGCGGGTTGCGAAAAGGCATTTTGCGTGATATTCATCATCACCAAACCGGGGGTGATAAAAATCAAAAATGGGATACCGTTCAGGCTATAATTTAAACCTTCAGGCAAAATCAGCTTAAAAACCATTATCATCAGGGTAGAAGTGATAATCGGCGCAATCACCGTGAAGCTTAAAAAACTCATCATCATTTTTAGCTCTGTGGTAAACATGGCATAACAAATGCGCCATGAAAATATGGGCAGGGCTTTGCGCTGTGTCAAAAATTTATTGAGGTTCATGAGCGGATTTTCCAACCTTTGGCAACAATATACCAGCTTGTAGAGAATAAAATAATGTTAAATAGGGCAATGATGGTCATTGCAATCGGCAAAGATGCCTCGCTATTATTCAAGAAACCCGCACGAAAACCATCAATCAAATAAAAGAAAGGGTTAAACAAAGTAATCTGTTGAAAAATTTCAGGCAGTCGGTTGATGGAATAAAATGTGCCCGATAGAAATGATAATGGCACCACAATAAAATTGGTGAAAGCCGATATTTGGTCAAATTTTTCGCAGACGATACCGCCTAAA
>JAHZMA010000126.1 GCA_022599575.1 Alphaproteobacteria bacterium
AACCGAAGAAAGTTTGAGGGTTATGGCAATAAATGTTTCTTTAGCTGAAAATCATCATCAGCAATCTCCTAACAAAAAAATTATTCCGCGCACAAAAATTAAAGTGTTCGGCATTGGCGGTGCAGGCAGTAACGCCGTGGATAGCATGATACGCGTCAGTATGGAAGGCGTGGATTTTGTCGCTTGTAATACCGACCAGCAAACGTTAGAAAACAGCCTTGCTGAAACAAAAATTCAGCTGGGCGCGCAAACCACGCAAGGGTTAGGCACGGGTTCTAACCCAAAAACTGGGGCGCAAGCGGCGCATGAAGCGTTAGATGAAATTAAAGAAATGATTAGCAATACGCAATTATTGTTTCTCACCGCTGGTATGGGCGGCGGCACGGGCACGGGTGCGATTTCGGTGATTGCCAAAATTGCCCGCGATATGGGCGTGTTAACAGTGGCTGTGGTAACCAAACCATTTGCCTTTGAGGGCGAGAGACGCTTGAAAACCGCAAAGATTGGTATCCGCAATTTGGGCAAATATGTTGATACTTTGGTGGTGATTGATAATCAAAATTTACTTGCCATTGCCGATGAGAAAACCACTTTTAACGATGCGTTTAATATGACCAACGAAGTTGTGGCTTCGGGCATTAAAGGCGTAACAGATTTAATGACGATGCCGGGGATTATCAATCTGGATTTTTCGGATATCACCACCATCATGGGTGAGCGTGGCAAAGCGCTGATTGGCACTGCCGAAGAAGAGGGCGATGATAGGGCGATTAAAGCGGCCGAACGGGCATTGAATAATCAGTTGCTAGATGATGTGAAGTTAGAACATGCCACTGGCGTATTGGTGAATGTAACAGGCGGTGATGATTTAGGATTGCTTGAGGTTGACCGCGCCGTTAATATGATTAAAGAAGCCGCATCAGAAAATGCCCAGTTGATTTTTGGCGCATCGGCAAGTCAAAAATTACAAGGTAAGATTCGAATTACCATTTTAGCCACAGGCATTACGCATCATCATAGCGATATACCGATGGAAGATGATATGGAAAATGACAATGAAAAAATAACCGTAACAGAAGATAAAGAAACCAAAGAAATCTCAAAAAATTCAGAAACAGGGCAAAGCGCGCAAACTGAAACAGAAATAAGCAAAACAGATGAGAATAATCAGGATAATCAGCAACAGATAAATGAAACAATCAGTGAAAAAATAGAAACGCCCATAATAGAAATGCCCATAGCTGAACAGGCGCAACAATCACAACAGGCGCAGCAACCACAAACACAGCAAGCGCAACAATTTCAGCCGCAGCCACAACAACCGCAATTACAACAATTCCAGCCGCAACAGCAAATGCCGCAACAGATGGCACAACAAATACATGCCCAACAACAAGCGCATCAACAACAAATGGCGCAACAGCAATATGTGAATATGCAACAGGCACATCAACAGCAAGCCCCTTATCTCAATCGTAATGGTAACGCATTGCCAATTCACGAGATGGTGATTAGTGATGACCCAATCAATGTGCCACATCATTATCGGCAAAATACGCAACAAATGCCAATACAGGGAAATAACACCCCGCAGGAAAATAACACGCCACAAAACGCGATTCACGGTGATAATATTGATGTCAATAATTATGCTGCCAATCTAAAATTGGAACAGTTGCGCGCGAAAATTCATTTTGCCAACCATGCCCAACCTAACACACAAATTGACAATCATATTGTGCAAGATATTAAACAAGTGCAATCGCAACTTGATGAAATTAGTATGAATACAAGACAGACAGCGAATAGTCAAAATCCGCAAAATCCACAAAATCCTCAAAGCTCGCAAAATAATGGCACAGGCATGGTAGAGCATATCCAAAAAATGAAGCCAACACAGTATGATACTGACCATAATCTTGACTATCACGCTGGTGAACAGCATGATATTAATATTGCTGATGATGAGTATCATGGTAATAGGCAGTATGAAACAGAATATGATGCCCAATATGATACCGACTATAATGCCGACTATAATAATGAGCAGGCGCAAGAAACAACACAGGCGCATCAGCCTCATAAGGTGAATATTAAGCGACCTGTTGCCACGCCCCCATCACAACATCAAGCACAACATCAGGCAAAAAATCAGGCCCAAAATCAGACACAGGCACAAGCGCCAAATATGGAGTCACCAAATATCGAGCGTTCTAAAAAAATACCATTTAGGTTGAAAAGAGGCGGTGGCCAAACAGAAAATCATCAGGCAGAAACCCATCAGGCAGAAGAGCATCGGGCGCCGTTAGAAAAATCAAAACAGAAGCAAGAATTTAATAGTAAAGCAAAGGTCGAAAGTTTTGACCTTCCCTTTGATGATAAAGCCTCTGATGACGATGTTGCCAAAGAAGCCGTGAATGGTGGTAAAATGTTGAGCCGTAAAGAACTTGATATTCCAGCCTTCCTGCGCCGTCAAGCTAATTAATTTGCGCCGTCAAGCGAATTGATTATGCGCCGTCAAGCTAATTAATCCTGCGCCGTCAAGCGAATTGATACATGCTTAATTTTATATGGTAATTTCTGTACAGAAGCATTATAATCACCAACATGGAACATGAGACACAAATTCGTTTAGGTGCAAAACGCCACCCTGAAAAACAAAAAAATCCTGATAGCTATTCGGCAAAAAAGCCTGATTGGTTGCGCGTGCGCGTCAGCAATAATTCTGAATTTTTAGCCACCCAGAAAATTGTGCGCGATAAAAAATTAGTCACGGTTTGCGAAGAAGCCGCTTGCCCAAATATCGGCGAATGTTGGGCAAAAAAACACGCAACTTTTATGATTTTGGGCAGTATCTGCACGCGTGCATGTGCTTTTTGTAACGTAGCAACGGGCAAACCATTTGCGCCAGACCCTTTTGAAGCCTATCGAGTGGCGGATTCTGTCGCCCAGATGGGGCTTGAACATGTGGTGATTACATCGGTTGACCGCGATGATTTGGCCGATGGTGGTGCCGAAGCTTTTGTGGCAGTTATCACGGCAATTAAGGCGAAATCTCCGCATAGCACGGTTGAAATTTTAACGCCAGATTTTCGCGATAAACACGGCGCGATAGAAAGAGTGGCGGCGGCAAAGCCCGATGTGTTTAATCATAATATGGAAACTGTGCCGCGCCTTTATCCGCATATTCGTCCGGGCGCACGCTATTTCACCTCGCTTGAATTATTGCACCGCGTCAAAAAGATTGATGGCAATATTTTTACCAAATCTGGCATGATGGTGGGTTTGGGCGAAAGCAAGCAAGAAGTGATGCAGGTGATGGATGATTTACGGGCAGCACAAGTGGATTTTATCACGATTGGGCAATATTTACAGCCAACCCCTAAACATGCGCCGATTGACCGCTTTGTAACGCCTGATGAATTTAAGGAATTGGAAAAAATCGCTTATGGCAAAGGTTTCTTGATGGTGGCTTGCACGCCGCTGACGCGTTCTTCGCATCATGCGGGCGATGATTTTAAGAAATTACAACAGGCGCGCCAAATGTTAAAGGGCGTATCATAATCGGGCGGTATCATGGAATATCGCGCTGAACAAAATGTGTCGCTAACGGCAGAACAGATTTTTGCGATTATCTCGGATGTGGAATCCTATCAAGAATTTTTGCCATGGTGTCAGGGCAGTCGGCTGGTGGAAACATTAAGCACCGATAGGCATATCGGCTTGCTATTGATAGGGTTTCAGCATTTTAAGGAAAAATTTTACTCAGAAGTGGTGGTGGATAGAAAAAATTTGCGGGTAGAAATGCGCGTGCCGATTGAATGTGATAACCCAAAATATCGTAAAGGTAATAATGCGGTGAAACAGCTTTACGCCTATTGGCAATTAACGCCAAGCAATGATGGTGCTGAAACCGAAGCGGAAACGATAACAAATGTGCAATTCTATATAGAATTTAGAATGAAGCTAAAATTATACGATCAAATCCTATCGCTGATGATGAAAGATACGATTGGCAAAATGGCAGAGGCGTTTATTGTTCGGGCTAAAAAATTGCGGTGATGAGGAGATAAGACACATTCCCCTCTCGTCATTCCGTGCGTTTCGAGGTGTGCAACATAAAGGCGGTGCGTGTCAGGTTACGCAACACTAAAATCGTGCGTGTCGTTACGCATTCTCCATCATTTTATGCTTATCTTCAATATCGGCAATGATATTGTTTAACGTGCCTTGCACCCATTCATGCTTGTTAGCGTATTTTTCATGGATATACGCTTCTATGGCGCGGAAATGCGGTGTTTCTAAATGATATTCAAGCCGATAATCTCGGTTAGGGTCACTGGTTTGATAGCTGTTAAGGCGGTTATTAACATCAGATGCGATGCCGACCTTATAATCATCAGGATATTGTGGGTTAGATATAATATAAACGCTCTTTTTCAATATATAATCATCGCCCCTATCCGTTCGTTTCGGTGCTTTGGTTTGAAACGTAACCAATTCTTCTTGAAATAGACTGCCGTCCCATTCTACTTCCTCACCCAACCGTGTTTTAACCAATTCGAATGCTTTGACTGATACATCTATGCCAATCCATTTTCGGTTTAAGCGTTCGGCAGCCACGCAAGTTGTGGCGCAACCACAAAAGGGGTCAAGCACAATATCACCTTCATTGCTTGAGGCTTTGATGATGCGTTCCAATAATGCCAATGGCTTTTGCGTAGGGTAACCACGTCGTTCAGGTGATTGACTAATATGGGGCTTTGTTTCATCATGGTCCCAAATATCTCTTAAATAGGTGTCGACATAAAATTTGCCACTATCATCTATTTGTGTGTGCCTGAATGGCTTGGCATAATATTGCCGTTCCATCGTTGGTATGTAGGTGTAGTTCGGCTTTTTTACATACATAAATATCGTATCATGTTTTCTAGGCCACCATTTCATAGCCACGCCTTGCGTTCTATAGCCCCAAATAATTTCATTACGGAAATTTTTTTCACCGAAAATACAATCAAGCAGTAATTTAAGGGAGTGGCTCATGGTAGAATCGCAATGTAAATACAGGCTTCCAGTATCTTTTAACACGCGATGGCATTCTATCAATCTGATTGCCATATAGGCAAGATAACAAAAATTGTAAGAAGTTCTGCCTTCAATATTTTTAACCGCCTCTAGCAGATTAAAGATATTATCCTTATCTTCCTTAATCGTTTGTAGCCATTCACTTTTAACATCTTCTTGCCTAAATATATCTTTGAATGCCGCACCCTCCGCCGAGCTACCAATAGGGGCGGTAAAAGTTTTCTTCTTATTAAAAGGTGGGTCAAGATAAATTAAATCGATAGATTCACTATCGATGCCTTGAAGTATATCAAGATTGTCTTTACAAAAAATAGTACGATTGGCGATATTATTTTGCATAAAATTTAACTCACAATATTTAAGCCACAGCATTTAAGCCGCTAATTCAGTACCACCGATTGCTAATTTATCGATTTTTAACGAAGGTTGCCCAACCCCTACTGGCACGGATTGCCCATCTTTGCCACATGTGCCGATGCCCGTATCAAGCGACATATCATTGCCGACCATTGAGATTTGATTCATCACATCAATACCACTACCGATTAGGGTTGCGCCTTTCAGCGGTGCGGTTACTTTGCCATTCTCAATTTTATAGGCTTCGGTGCAGCTAAACACAAATTGCCCCGATGTAATATCCACCTGTCCGCCACCAAAATTGACGGCATACACGCCCTTATCCACCGATGCAATCATCTCGTCAAGCGTATGGTTGCCATTGCTCATAAATGTATTGGTCATGCGTGGCATTGGCAAATGCTGAAACGATTCCCGCCTGCCATTGCCTGTAGGGTTCACACCCATCAGCCTTGCATTCATCTTATCTTGCAAATAGCCCGTTAAAATCCCATCTTCAATCAAAACATTACGCGCTGATTGCGTGCCTTCATCATCAATAGAAATCGAGCCACGTCTGCCTTGCAATGTGCCATCATCAATCACGGTCACGCCTTTTGATGCCACCTGTTGTCCCATTTTTCCTGCAAAAACCGATGTTTCTTTGCGGTTGAAATCGCCCTCAAGCCCATGCCCCACAGCTTCGTGCAATAACACACCGCACCAGCCTGGCCCTAGCACCACTGGTAATTCACCCGCTGGCGCAGGCACGGAATCTAAATTGATAATGGCTTGCTTCAACGCTTGTTCGCAGGCAAATTTACAGGCATCGTGATTAATATAATCATATAAATTTTCGCGCCCGCCAAAGCCGTAACTGCCTTGTTCCATACGCCCTGATGCTTCCACCATCACATTGATTGAGATACGGGTTAAGGGGCGACAATCATAGGCAATCTGCCCATCGGGGCGGATAATTTCAACATATTGAAACTGGTTGCCAAGAGACATGGTCACTTGCCGAATGCGGTTATCTTTGGCGCGCAATTCTTTATCTAATTTCAGCAGTAATGCCGATTTGTCCGAGAAACTCGCCTCGTTAATCGGCGAATGATTGCCATAATAACGCGGTGGATTTTTGGCTAAAATATCCTTATCTAAATTGGCGCCCATTTGACCAGTGGCATTCGTTTGACTGGGCAGAATATTACGCACCACCTTGCCCGCAATATCAATTTGTTCTAAAGTAACATTAGAAGAGCTAGCATAAGAAGCGGCATCTTCTTTTACGGAACGCAAACCGAAGCCTGCGGAAATATCATAACTGGCATTTTTAATGATGCGGTCGGATAATAATAGGCTTTCGGTGGTTTGATGCTCTAAAAAAATCTCACCATCATCGGCGCCTGATAAAATATCACCTAATTTTGCGCTGGCTTTATCGCGGTCAAAATCCTTAAAAAAATCTGTCATACCAAAATTTGTCATAATCGTTCCAATTCTACTTTAATGATGATTGTATTGTGCAACGAAACGCTAGCTTCGTCAAGGGGTGCTTGCCAAATTCAGCACATCAAGCATTGAATAAAGCCCTGCTTTTTGTTTGCCAAGCCATAATGCGCCATGCACCGCGCCTTTAGCGAAAATTTCTTTAGATTGTGCGCGATGGTCAAAAATGATGCGTTCATCAGTGCCTGCAAAAATCACCTGATGCTCGCCTACCACCGTGCCACCACGTAAAGTGGCATAACCGATTTTACCTTTTGCGCGTTCTGTCGTGCTAAGCCCATCATGCGGGGGCAGCATCATATCGGCGATGCGTTTATCATCATTGCTGCCATTGCTGATTTTGCCTAATGCACATGCCTCGCCTAATGCTAATGCCGTGCCAGATGGCGCGTCTAGTTTTTGCCGATGGTGCATTTCGATAATTTCAATATCATAATCATCGGGCAGAATTTGCGCCGCTTGCTTCACCATGCCCAGCAGTAAATTCACCCCTAATGAAAAATTAGCAGCGCGCAATACGGGGATATAATGACCGCACATATCAAGCTCGCGTGATTGTTGTTCGGAAAAGCCAGTTGTGCCGCACACATAGGCAGTCTCGCTATTGGCGCAGATACGGGCATGGTTGATAGCGGCATCGGGCAGGGTGAAATCAATCACCACATCGCTTTCGGGGATGATTTTCAGCGGCTCACTGCTTAAAGTGATGCCAATGTTAGCACCACCAATGAGGGCGGAAACATCTTTGCCGATCAGCGCATTTTCGGGGCGTAGGGTTGCGCCAAATAGCATGGCTTGCGGGTGATTGATAACGCTGTGCAACAGCATTTGTCCCATTCTGCCGCCTGCACCCGTGATGGTGATATTCATGCTAGCGTTCCTCCATCTAAATCTGTTTTGGTAAAATATGTTTTAGCATCACTTAAATCTTGTTGCATCTGGGTTTGTAATGTCTGCAAACAGGGGAAATTTACTTCTGCACGCAAATAATGGTGGAAATCAACGCTGAGATGCTTGCCGTAAATATCGCCTGCAAAATCTATCAGATGCACTTCCAATAATGGCGTCTTGCCGCCCACTGTTGGGCGTGTACCAAAACTGGCGACAGCTTGATATGGTGTATTATCACCTGCAATCTGCACCTGAACGGCATAGACACCATAAGCAGGTGGGCAGTAATCATTGGGTAAAATATTGGCAGTCGGCATGTTGAGGGTGCGCCCTAATTGTTCGCCCCGTATCACCTCACCGCTGATATTATAGGCACGCCCCAGCATGTTGCGCGCCAATGCAACATCGCCTTGCATGATGGCATCACGAATGGCGCGCGAGGCAAAACGTTGCTGATGTTCATTACTTTGCGCGCCAACCATATAATAGTCAAAGCCATAATGCTTGCTTGCCTGCTGCAATGTTGCTTGATTGCCAGCGCGTTTTTTGCCAAAATGGAAATCATCGCCCGTTATCACGGCTTTGGCTTGCAACATATCGCATAGAATATTGCTGATAAACTCATCAGGGGTTAGCGAGGCACATTGCTGATTAAATGCCATCAGCAACAGCGCATCAATATCATATTGTGTGAGCAACTCTAATTTTTGCTGAAGCGATGTTAGCTTAAAGAAAGGGCGGTCGGGCTGAAAAAACTGCACAGGGTGCGGGGTAAAGTTAAGCAAAAGATGTGGCTTTGGAAAATTTTGCTGTTTGATAGCGTTAAATAATGCCTGATGCCCCTTATGCAAGCCATCGAAATTACCAATCAGCACCGTGCCATGATGCCAATTTTTCAATTCTGATGCAGGGGTTAAAGTTGTGATATGAATAAGATGTGTGGGTATCATAGATGGTGTTGAACAATATGATGCTTACATAAAATTATGTTTTTCAATCGTCTCATAAATATTATTGACTGAATCATTGAGTAAATTTTCATCACTGCCTTCAGCCATGATTCTAACCACGGGTTCGGTACCTGATTCACGAATAATAAGACGCGCATTATTTTGCTGTAATCTATCACCTTGCTCGATAATGACTTTTTGGACATCTTGAATGGCAAGTAAATTGCGCGATGAGCCATCTTTCATCACTTCAAAACGAAAATTGCGACTGTAATTGGGTGTTTTTTGATAAAGATTAGCAAAATCGCTTAAATCCCTATTGCCATCACGCAAACAAGCAAGTATCTGCAATGCACTCATCACGCCATCACCCGTATTGGTGTAATCATTCATGATAATATGCCCCGAAGGCTCGCCACCTAAATTGCATCCCTCGGCAATCATTTTTTCTGCCACATAGCGGTCACCCACTTGTGTGCGCCACAGCCCAAGCCCTAATGTCTTTAGATAATGTTCAAACCCCATATTCGCCATAATGGTGGAGACCACTGCATGACCTAGCAATTTTTGATGGGTGCGCCAATAGGTGGCAATAATCGCTAAAATATCATCGCCTGAATAGAGGTTGCCTTTGCTATCAATCAGCTGAATACGGTCGGCATCGCCATCAAGTGCAATGCCTAAATCGGCTTTATTATCTTTAACAATTTGCGCGATATGGTCAGGGTGGGTTGCGCCACATTTCTCGTTGATATTGGTGCCATTCGGGTGAACGCCTGTTGTAATTACTTCTGCACCCAATTCCCAAAAAATAGCGGGTGCGATTTTATAGGCAGCACCATGGGCGGCATCAACCACAATTTTGATATTATTAAGCCTGATACCACGCGGTAATTGCGCTTTGAGATATTCGATATAGCGTCCCGGCACGTCTTCTAAACGTTTTGCGCGCCCCACCATATCTGATGCAATCAATGGTATTTCTTGCTCCATATAATTTTCAATTTCAAGTTCGGTTTCATCATTTAACTTACAGCCATGCGAATCGAATATCTTAATACCATTATCGGCAAAGGGGTTATGCGAGGCTGAAAGCATCACGCCAATATCGGCGCGCAATGAGCGGGTAAGCATAGAAACACCGGGTGTTGGCACTGGTCCTAATAATAGCACATCATAGCCTAACGAGATAAAGGCTGAGGTGAGAGCGGGTTCTAGCATATAGCCTGAAAGCCTTGTATCCTTACCAATAATAACCCTTTTGGTTTTAATTTTATTTTGTTTTTTGAAGTAATAGCCGACTGCCATCGCAAGCCGCATCACGATTTCAGGGGTCATTGGGGCTATATTAACACGCCCGCGCATACCATCAGTACCAAAATATCGCTTATTCTGTTTTGCACCTATATTACGTAACTGATTCATCTCTATCCAAATTTAAATTTTAATACCCATATACTAGTCGATAATCTCATTCGGGTAAAGCCCCCACAAGCCTGCGCGTCTTATCCACCCCTTTTTTTCCCCAACATCTATTTCGCACCATTGTAAACCACATTGCGTGATTTTACCAACAATTTCGTAAGCAAGGCGCGCAATTTTACGGCTGGTCTTATCAGCCTGTTGATACATTGATATTTCTTCTAGCACCACAATACCATAACGTTGACGGCTACGCGCTTGATTGCGTAATATCCAACCTTGATCACCAGTCCAATCGCGAATTTGCAACCAATCATCTAATTTATTGATAATTTCAAGCGGCAAATGTTCTTGGTTATACACAAATAAAACTGGATAATTGCGCCCTGGCCCTGAACGAACGAAAGTTTTATGATAGCGCAATGATGCAAAATAGGGGATAAATGTATCATTTTCTTGTGCAGATGTTTCTTGTGCAGATGCTATTGTTGCAGGCGTTACCGTCAATATGAGGCAAATCAACCCAATCAACAATATAGGGGGTAAGATGGTAGGTAAGGTGATGTGATATATTGGCTTCATGATGATTACAGGGTTTGACTTTTCCACAAGGTTAGGCTACATCTTTTTATGTATAACCCTCTATCACTGCTATATCTATCACAAAAATGACTCAAAACGCAACTTTCAACTTTAACGCTATTCAACAAGAATTTAAACCTATCAAATCATGGGCGGTAGAACAAGCAGTTTCGTTGCTACAAAGGCTTGATAAAATCGGCAAACCGCAAACCGAAATGGTGGTATTTGAAACTGGTTATGGCCCATCGGGGCTGCCACATATCGGCACATTTGCCGAAGTGTTACGCACATCTATGGTGAAGCAGGCATTTGAAGCTATTTGCAAAGATAAAGGGCTGGGCTGGGCTGATAAAACGCGGTTAATTGCTTTTTCTGATGATATGGATGGCATGCGTAAAGTGCCTGATAATGTGCCAAATCGCGATATGCTCATGCAACATTTGGGCAAACCATTAACGCAAGTGCCGAATCCGTTTGCCACTAATGATGCTGATAGTTTTGCTGATAGTTTTGCGGGGCATAATAATCAGCAATTACAGCGATTTTTGGATAGGTTCGGCTTTGATTATGAATTTATCAGCGCAACTGACACTTATCAAGCAGGGCGATTTAACGATGGTTTGCTGAATATTTTACGCAATTATGATGCGATATTGGCATTGATGCTCAAGAATTTAGGCGATGAGCGTCAGCAAAGCTACAGCCCGTTTCTGCCGATTTGTCCTGATAGTGGCAAAGTGTTGCAAGCCAAAGTGGTGGCGCAAGATGCCAATAAAGGCACAATTATTTATCTCAACGAACAGGGTAAAGAATGCGAAACTTTGGTTACCGATGGCAAATGCAAATTGCAATGGAAGCCTGATTGGGCAATGCGCTGGTATATGTTGGGTGTTGATTATGAAATGGCGGGCAAGGATTTATCGGAATCAGTCAAAATATCGTCGCAAATCACGCGCATCATGGGCGGCACACCACCAGTTGGTTTTTCATATGAGTTATTTTTAGACGAACAGGGCGAAAAAATATCAAAATCCAAAGGCAATGGCTTAACCATAGATGAATGGCTGGCTTACGCGCCCGAAGAAAGTTTGGCGTGGTTTATGTATCAAAAACCGAAAACCGCAAAACGGCTCTATTTTGATGTGATACCGAAACAGGTGGATGAGTATCTGAATGGCTGGAAGAAATCAGCAGGTGAGGGCGTGGGTGAAACGGATTTAGATAACCCCATCTTTCATTTGCAGGTGTTGAAATTACAAAACCAACAAAAGCCCATCATGCCCGATGGGGTGAGTTTTGCGATGTTGCTGAATCTCAGCGCGGTCTGTAACAGCGATGATAAGCAAGTTTTGTGGGGCTTTATCTCGCGCTATGCGCCCGAAGTTACAGCGGGCGATATGCCCTATCTGGATAGGTTAATAGGCTATGCCATTCGCTATTATCAAGATTTTGTAAAGCCATATAAGCAATATCTGAAGCCCGAAGGTAAGGATAGGCAGGCGTTGCAAAATCTGCTACTGGCATTGCAGGCGATGCTTGATAATGCAGAAAATGCCGAAATAACGGGCGATATTTTGCAAAATACCATTTTCGCCATTGGCAATGAAGCAGGCTATGAAAATCTGCGCGATTGGTTTAAGTTGCTTTATCAAACATTATTGGGACAAGAACAAGGGCCACGCATGGGGTCGTTCTTTATGCTTTACGGGCTAGAAAATTCTTGCAAATTGATAGAAGCGGCACTTGATGGGACGTTGAATTTGTTATCAGCACCAGACGGACACTCCCCAATAGACGACCGAGATTTGCTGTTATAATATGGTAGAAGCAACATTATAAAATCTCCTATAGCGAACCATTGGTAGCGAACCATTGGCTTTGCTAATGGTGAGTGAATCGAAATGCCGCGGAGTGGAATTGAACCACCGACCTCGTCCTTACCAAGGACGCGCTCTGCCCCTGAGCTACCGCGGCAAATATACAAGCATGATAACAACCATATGATAATAAAATCACACAATATAAACATACGCGCTTTTGTAAGGGATTTTAAGCCCATATGCAAGTGCGATTTTTGCTAGTAGCTAGTAATAGGCAAATATGGTTTTTTTGGTATGGTTTTTTGGTATTTGTATGAGGTTTGCACAAAATATCGCTTAAATGCGAATCACTTGTGATTTTTTAGAGAATAGCTTGCATGTTTGTCAATAAAAATAATAGTTTAAACAAATGATTGGTTGAAAATATCGCCATTTTTAGTAAAAATCAAAAAATATGAGTAAATTATGTGTGTTTATACCCTAAATAGCATTTTTTTGTTGATAAAGATGAATTTTTTTTTAGAATAGGTTCAGAATTCTTATATTGAGACAAAACTCTTATAATATAAAAATTACAAAATGCCCAGAAGGTGCGACCAGAAGGATATGTTAACTTCGTTAAAAAAACGGTTTTGAATTTTGGGCTTTGATGTTGGATTTTATGTAAGATAAAACTATATAGAGTATATTTACATAAAATAGCCCTTAATAAATGGAGAAAGAAAACTCTTCGCTTAAGGGCAGTAGAAGGAGACAGTGATGGCAAACGAAATTGGTGGTGCTTTAAATCAGCAAATCCGTCCGCAACAAGAAGTGCGAAATGATGCGCGCAATTTGCGCCGTTCTACTGATAGCTCATTGGCAGAGCAGGGCGGAGGTCGTAATGTGCAAATTACCGACCAAGTGTTGGTTCAGAATCGCCTGTCGCTACAAAGTGAAAAAGAAGCGATTGATATTAAAAATGACCCACGTGTGCAAAGCCTATCTGGTGCGATTGATACGGCGATATTATTAGAAGGTTTGTTTGACGAAGCGGCAGAAATTGTTGAAGATTTGCGAACTGCGTTGGGCGCTGCTGACAAAGATGCGACTAACCAGTTGACGAATGAGTTCAATCAAACATTCACCGATTTTACCAATATATTGCAAGATGGCGGACGTGTTGGCAATAATTTACTTATTTCCGAAGTGACACGGTTGACGATAGAAATACCGGGCAGTGAGCCTTTTGTGATTGAAGGCAGAAATATTCTGGCATCGACAGAAAATGGTGGCATATTTGAGCAAGATTTTTTATCGGTGCGTGGCGAGTTTGATACCGAAAAAGTGGCGCAGATTATTGGGACATCTAACCCTTTTCAGTTGGCAGAATTGCCTGATAATGTGTTAGCTTCATTGCAGAATCTATTGGTTTCAGCGCAAAGTAGTTTGCAAAACTTCCGTGAAGATTTAACACGCAACTTCAATAGTTTGCAGCAGCTATTGCGTTCCGCAGAAGCGATTCAAGAGACAGGTGTTGAGACAGCTATTATCGACGAAGAACGTGCCAATTTAGTGGCATTGCAAACGCGTCAGCAGTTGGAAAATATTGGTGATGGTTTATTGGAAAATCGTCAGGAAGATATTTTGCAATTTTTCCGTTAGGAAGCTAGCGATTGATATTGCCTGAAAATATTGCCTGATAGTGATAGATTGGGCTTGATTCTAACATGCCATTATTATATTGTTTTGCTGTTAATTATTTTTTTAGAGGTTGTTATGGATAAAATTGATTTTCAAAAAGCACCAAAGCATCATTTAGATACATGGCGCAGATTCACCATCGTTTGTGTTGTTACAGTCATATCGATTGGCGCATTATTAGGGCTCATGGCATTATTTTTAACGTAAAATGCCTTATAACCAATAATTTGGCGAATAATCATATAACATAATTTTGATTATTTAAAATATTTCAATAAATAAATGTATATTTTTCAATGCTTTGCAAAAAATTTGCATGTTTGATGTTATTTTAATGAAAATAACGCTTGCATTACATGGCGATTTATTGCTATAATGATGTTGTTCTTGGGGCAGAAGCGTCAAGACGTTAAACTCGCACAGAAAGTGCATATATTAACTTGCAGAATGCAAGCTTTAACAACTCTAGAACGGAGGAAATTGAATCATGTCAAGTGATATTACTTTGAGTTCAGCTCAAAGATCTACCCTTGTTTCATTGAAACAAACAAGCAAATTATCAGATAGAACACAAGTGCGTTTAGCAACTGGTAACAGAATTAATGATGTTACTGATGGCGCTGAGGGGTTTTTCTCGGCACGTGCATTGGATAATCGAGCAGAAATTTTACTAGAAAGGCGCGGTGGTATCGATCAAGGTTTGTCGACATTACAGGCGACTTTAGACGGTATTGATGCGCTTGATGAATTATTAGGTCAGCTACGCGGTTTGGTGCGTCAGGCGCGCTCGCAAAGTGCTGTAGAGCGTCAGGAAACCACACGTTCCTATGAAAATGTGGTAGAACAATTTAGGTTGATATTGAACGATACCACCTATCAAGGTGTTAATTTATTAAACAATACCCAAACATCGCTTAGTATTGAATTTTCAGACCGTGACGATTCCGATATTGATATTAACGGGGTTAACATTTTAGCGAGTATAGCTAGCGATGGCGGTATTTTCAATACTGGATTACTTTCTAACATTAGAAATATTAACACTGGCTTTCCTGCTACCCCGCCTAATCAGGGTTTGAGTCAAGGTTTCTCGGTATTGAGTAACGCCAATAGCTTGCTTGCTGTTGATGAATTAGAGCGCGTTTTATCAGACGCACAAGAAAGGCTTGAAACGCGTGCCAATTCGCTTGGTAATAATGTGGCGATTTTGCAAACAAGGATTGATTTTACCGATTCAGTATCAACCGAATTAATTGCTGGTGCCGATAAAATTACCACAGCCGACCTCAATGAAGAAGCTGCCAACTATACTGCGATTGGTACGCAATATCAAATTGGGGTGCAATCATTAGCAACATCAGCTCAGCGTTTACAGGCTCTTTTACAAGTTATTCGGTAATTATTAAAAATAATTGACACTATTTTGTAAAGCTAAATTTTACAAAATATTTACGGACGCGACAAAGCAAAAATATATTTGTGTTGCACCGATAAAAGGCTATTGCATGACAATGTCAGTCGCAATCGCAATATTAATTGATTGAGTAGAGCATAAGTAAACGCTCAGTTGGATGGTTCTTAATGGAGGAAAAAATGACAAAATATAGTTTCAACAACGCGATGGATTTGAAAACAGAAAATAAGCGCGCCTTATTAACGCTGCGTTCAAAAGAAACATTGCACCAGATTAGTAATAAACCAATTATTAATGAGGGAATAGATTATACTCCCCCAAAATATAAAAATAAGGAAGCGACCTTATTGAAAAATCAGCTGAATGATTGCCGCGATACATTGGTAGCGTGGCAAAAGGGAAGCAAAACAAAAAATGTTGGCAAAGATGCACAAAAGGCACTGACATTATTAGATAATGTGCTGAAGCAGATGGCGGGTGCTAATATTATTAAGGAAGATTTTAGCATTAATCATCGCATGCGTGCTTTTGGTGGCAAGGTTAAAGCATCGATTCGCGCCATCATCAGCCATGAAACAGACTTGTGCGCCCCCCAAAAAGATTATAATGCAAAAAACTATAATGCACAAAATTATATGCAATCTATTTTAAATGTTGATTTTTCGCACATCAAAAGATTTGAGAAACAGCGCCAATGCAATACTGCAAAGCACCAGCTGATTATTGAAACAGCGGCATAGCATTGTTTTTCATTTAACGGTTTCGTTTGTCTATACTTATCGGGCGTGTTTTTTTAACACGCCTTTTTTCTTTAATTTCAGTAGGTTAACATTGTATCAATATATTATATGACGAAAAAACTTAAAATAATACTTGCTTCCTAATGCGTTACGCGCTATAATAGCTGTGTTAGAGAAGCAGAAGCATCCCTCTAACACAGAAAACTAATACTTCAAGAATTGAAGTGCATATCTAGAATGGAGACCATATCATGTCAAATGATATTACTTTGAGTTCTGCTCAACGGCAGACGCTATTATCTTTACAAACAATTACCAATCTTTCTGACCGTACCCAGATACGTTTAGCGACAGGTCGTAAAATTAACGACGTAACTGACGGGCCTGAAGACTATTTCGCAGCACGCACATTAGAAAAACGTGCAGGGCTTCTTAATGGACGTCGCGATGAAATTGATCAGGGCATTTCCACCATCCAAGCAGCATTAGAAGGTATTGATGCATTAGATGAATTTTTAGGGCAGCTGCGCGGCTTAACGCGGCAAGCACGTTCGCAAACAGAAGAAGAACGTGCAGAAACAACCAGATCCTATAATAGTGTGGTAGCGCAATTTCAAAATTTGCTTGAAGATACGTCTTATCAAGGCTTGAATTTACTTAATAATGTCACCGCTGATTTAACAGTTAAATTTTCTGAAGAAGAAGATTCATTATTGGTGATTGATAGCGTTAATATTCTTGCGACTGCTGCTGGTACTGGCGGTGTTTTTGGTGGTAGACCTTTCATAAATAATAGTTCTGGTAGTGTGCGCGGTATTGCTGGCACAATAAATGGCCTTAATGCTGGTGTTGGTTTAAGTTCAGGCTTTTCAGTATTGAGCAATGGCACTAATTTACAATCATTGAATACGCTTGATGCGCGCCTATCAGATGCACAAGATAGGCTTGAAAGCCGTGCCAATGTGCTAGGCAATCATGTTGCAGTTTTGCAAACGCGCTTAAATTACACAGATAATTTGATATCGAATCATATTACTGGTTCCGATAAAATTAAAAATGCCGACCTTAATGAAGAGGCCGCTAACTTAACTGCCACTGGCACACAATATCAAATTGGTGTGCAAGCGCTAGGTGTTGCTGGGCAGAGGGTGCAATCATTGTTACAAGTGATACGGTAATTTTTTAGAATAATTTTTTTGATATATTCACTCAATTGGGCAAGGTTATTGCAATGGTCTATTATCATTATAATGGCTTTGCCCGAATTTAAGATTTGCCAATAAATTGCTGATGGTAAATTGCTGATAAGCGAATCATCATAGAATCGGTTGCGAATCACTTCAGTGAAAATATTACTGATTCGATAAAATTTCACACAAAAAATAAAAAAAATTATTTTTTGTCGCGCGTATTTTTATATTTTAACGCCAATTTTTTATCGCATCAATTTATATAAATATTTTCTTAATCTTTTGTATTTTATAGATATTTTTAAGATTTTATTTTGATATATACATCTAAAGTTTGATTTTTTTGGGTCAAACTTTAATGCTGTTGCTGTATAAGCGACGCATTTTTTGCTTGCATTCATTCTTTTTACGATTTAACATGAAAGAGCCTTAAGGAAAAATTCCTAAGGTCAATCTAGACAGCTAAAAGCGGTCGGTTTAAGCAGAATGCTTTTTATGATGCCATTAAGGCGTTTTATAATGTTTTTTCTTTACCTGTTGTTTTTGGCATCTGCTTAAGACGGTAGATTGTTATTTTGCTGAATGTAAAATATCGTCTGGGTTGTTATCATATAAATATGTTCTAGAATGGAGACATAGACATGGCAAACGATATTACTTTGAGTGCAACTCAAAGACAAACTCTTATATCCTTAAAACGGACAAGTGATCTTTCTGATCGTACACAGGTTAGATTGGCAACTGGTCGTGAGATCAACGGTGTGACTGATGGTGCAGAAGATTTCTTCGCAGCACGGACATTGCAAAGACGTGCTGGTATTTTGGCACAACGCAATGAGCAAGTTGATCAGGGTATTTCTACCATCCAAGCAGCTTTGGAAGGTATTGATGCGCTTGATGAATTTTTATCACAGCTTCGTGGTTTAACGCGTCAAGCACGTTCGCAAACAGCCGAAGAACGTGTAGAAACAACAAGATCCTATGATAGTGTGGTGGCGCAATTTCAAAATTTGCTTGAAGATAGTTCTTATCAAGGTTTGAATTTACTTAACAATGCAAATGCTAATTTAACAGTAAGGTTTTCTGAAGATACAGACTCAGAACTCGACATCGATGGCGTTAATATTCTTGCGACTACTGGTGCCGTTGGTGCTGCAGGTAGTATTTTTGCGGGTAGAGCTTTCGTAAATAATAGTTCTGGTGGTGTGCGCGGTATTGCTGGCACAGCAAATGGCCTTAATACTGGTGTTGGTTTAAGTTCAGGCTTTTCAGTATTGAGCAATGGCACTAATTTACAATCATTGAATACGCTTGATGCACGTTTATCAGATGCACAAGATAGGCTTGAAAGCCGTGCAAATGTGTTGGCAAATAATGTGGCAATTTTGCAAACGCGTTTGGAATATGGTGAAAATTTAATCAGTAACCATGTGTCAGGTGCGGATAAAATTGTCAATGCTGACCTTAACGAAGAAGCTGCTAACTTGACTGCCACTGGCACACGATACCAAATTGGCGTTCAGTCATTAGGTGTTGCTGGTCAACGGGTTCAATCATTGTTACAACTTATTCGTTAATTTATTTTTGCTATTGGCAAAGCGGATTTATCTGTTTTGCAATATGCGAAAATGATGAATTTGATTGGGGTGAAGTCTTTTACGGCTTCGCCCTTTTTCTTTGTTTAGGCACGGGACTTATTTAATTGGGCTTATTCAATTGGTTTTATCAAAATCAGGCATGATATGGCACTCAATGCCTTCTTCATATAAATCACGTAATTCTTCTATCTTGGCTTTGCCGTAAATATCGCGCGGTGGCGATTTTTGATGATGAATTTTACGTATTTCGTCGGTAAATTTATCACCGACATTATCAAAATTATCATGAATATGGGCGACCATTTTTCGCGTCTCATCATGGATATCGGCAAGATGCTGATGCCCAGTATGTTGGCTATTTGCCTGTGTTGATTTTTTGCCAATATTAGGCGCACACGGCAATCGGGTAATATCATTTGTGTGGCAGAACGGGCATTCCACTAAATCTGTGGTTAATTGTTGCTTAAAACTTAGCTCATCCTTAAACCAAATTTCAAATTCATGCTGATTGCAACATTGTAAATTATAGGCAACCATGTTTCATATCTTTTATTTTATGTGGGTTTCACAATAAAGAGGTTATGTTTTATTTGTTTTTCATTTATACAGTATATAGGAAAAGCTTTGTAAAATACAAGCGGTTAAAAAAATGTTAGATGCTTATCAGATAAGAGCCGGACGCGCATTATTGGGGGTAACTCAGCAAGAGTTAGCCAGTGCTGCTGGTATATCGGTGGCAAGTCTCAACAATATAGAGCGCAATATTGCCAAACCGCGCGCCGCCACATTAAAAATGTTAAAGCAGGTATTTTTCAATGCGGGCTTGAGTTTTGAACAAAATGAAACCTTTCAATCACTTTATTTTAATCGATTCGGGCGCCCTGGTAGCTATGATGCCGCATTAACATATGAACAATTAACCCATTATTTTAACCCTGATAGTTTGTTAAAAATTAAAAGAATTATTTTTTTTACATTTGATTTAACCGATAAAACTGATATTGAAATTGGTATTGTGATTGAAACATCGCGCCGTGTGATTTTACTAGACCATATGAAATTCAGCTTTCAATATGCGCCACGAATTGAATTATTGGGCAATGCGATGCTACAAATTTTTACCCTTTATGGCGAGCAAACTTATCTTAGCACACAACATGTTAAAAATATTCATCAACTAAAAGTAGATGAATTACTGGCTTTTCTTGATGCAAATGATTATCAAAAAATGCGTCATCCGCAACAATTATTTGCACAACTGCCCAATTGGCAAGAAAAAATGCGTTTGTTGCTCAATATTCCAGACCATCCGATAAAAAGATTATATGCTTTATTAGAACATTTGATAGATGATTAGCAACCATTTGATAAATAAATATTTATTGAAAATTAATCATATTGATTTACATCATTTGATCGCAAAAATTGATTGGCAGACACAATTTTTTTCACTTACCTTCATCGCTATTTTTTACGGGTTAGGTGTTTTGAGCTATTTCATTCTTCATGTTGAATTTTATATCATAAGCGTCTTATTATTCTGGATTATATTTGGAATATTTTTGTATTTTTTCTTTTATAGGTTGCGAACGCTTTTTTTACCGATATTGATATTTGCTTTAGGTTTTTCTTGTGCATTCTTGCACAGCCATTGGCAGAGCGTGGGGTTTGAGCATCATGATAATGACCGTGTTTTCACCATCGCTGGGCGAGTGATTGAGGCGAGTGACGGCTTGCGTTATAGTAAAGTGATTGTTAAAAATGAGGCTGGTGTGCATTGGCAATTGCGCCTTCAAGAAAAAAATGCACCGCTACCGGGTGCTAGGATTCAGCTATTGGTGAAGCCATTATTGAGCGAACGAGAATTTTTTCAATTTTATCATTTTTATAAAAATATTGCGGGCTATGCCATCGCTTTATCAAAAACCACGATTTTGGATAATGGTGAAAATAGTGGTGGGTTTGATATTTACATTGCTAAATTGCGCTTGAAAATCGCGCGTATGTTTGATGATAGCGCATCCCCCGATGCGGTCATGCACCAAGATGCGGTCATGCACCAAGATGCGGTCATGCACCAAGATGCGGTCATGCACCAAGATGCGGTCATGCACCAAGATGCGGCAGGTGTGGCGCGTGCCATTTTGGTGGGAATGCGCGGCATGATTGATAAAGAAGCCCTTACGGCCATGCGTCATGCTGGATTGGGGCATCTTTTGGCAATATCGGGTTTACATTTTGGTATTTTTGCCTTTGGCGTGTTTTCGTTTGTTCGCTTTATTTTGGCAGGGTTTCCAGTGATTGCGGAACGCTATCACATTAAGAAAATTGCCGCTTGCTTAGCAATTTTTTCAGGTTTTTTGTATTTACTGCTTTCTGGCGGTGCCGTTTCTGCCGCCCGTGCGTTCATTATGATGGTCTGTGTGTGCTGTGCTGTGTTATGGGATATGCGCGCCTTTAGCTTAAATTTACTGGCAGTGGCTTTCATTATTTTGCTCAGTATCTCGCCGCATTTTATTTTACAACCGGGTTTCCAAATGTCGTTTATGGCAGTGCTTGGGCTGATTGCTTTGTTCAACTATTTACGTGATTCGCACTATTATCGATTGCCGAAAATTTTCCGTTGGTTGTTGGGGATTGCGCTTACCACATTGATTGCTGGCGTTGCAGTTGCACCTCTCACCCTATGGCATTTTAATTATTTTTCAAATTACAGCATATTGGCAAATTTATTGGCACTGCCACTGATGATGTTTTGGGTGATGCCATCAGCGGTTATAACTCTATGTTTAATGCCGTTTGGACTGCATGATGCGGCAATGCAACTGATGTTTATGGGGATTGAACATATTATTGCGATTGCTTTTTTCGTTAGCGAATTGGATGGTAGTATTAGCCATATCGTGCCACCATCATTGCCAGCGACGCTGTTAATGCTATTTGGACTCGTTAGCATTGCGCTATTATGGCGTCATCAGTTGGCGCTGATTGTTGGCACATTTGCATCATTGGCTGGGCTGATATTGATTGTGATGGCGCCGCAACCTGTATTGATATTGACAGGTTGGCATTATGGTTTTGCTGATGAAAATTCATCGCAATATATTTTTACGCATAATTTGCCACGTGGCAATAAACGGCGCGAGATTATAAATTATCTGCACGATAGCCCGATTAAAATCAATGGTAAAAAGGACTTCAATGCCAGTAATTATCAATGTGGTGAGCTATTATGCGAGATTGAAAGTAAAGGCTTGCGGATTTTGGTTACCCGTAAACCTGAAGGGGCGTTATTAATGTGTGCACAACATGCCGATATTTTGGTCAGCATTTATGATATGCCAATTCTATGCGACAATGAACATGATTCGTTAAAGATTAGTGGCAGTCAAATGCGAGGTGGCGCTTTTGTGTTTGCCAACCGCTTTGGCGCACCGAATATCCGCTATTTCTTTCGCGATAAACCAGTTAAGTCCGAAATTTCGTTACCTTTATCTATGGTTGCGGTAAGTAAGCGTTTATGGCAACATTAACCATAATAGTGTTACGCCTAATATTGTCGTAACAACGCATGTAATTTACCCTGAATTTCAACCTGTCCGGGCTGATAATGTTGGTCAGCATGGCGTGGATTGGCGGCGCGTAAGGTAATTCTATTATATTCGGGATAAAAATATTTTAAGGTAGCCTCTTCGCGATTAACCAACGCAACCACAATATCCCCCCTGTTGGCATAGTCGATTTTTTTGATAATTACCGTATCGCCATCCATAATGCCCGCATAAACCATCGAATCACCTGAAACCTCAAGCGCAAAATAATGCCCACGCGTTACCATATGGGGTGGCACATCAATAAAACTGCTCTCATCAGCGATGGCTTCTATCGGTGTGCCAGCAGCAATGGTGCCCATTAGCGGTATTTGAATATTTTTATTAGGGTTAATATCATGATCTATATATTTTCCGATAGTTTTGATTGGCGTCATATCAGGGCGCAATACATCAATGGCACGCGCACGGTTGTTTAATTTGCGGATAAAGCCACGTTCTTGCAAAGCAGAAAGCAGGTTGTGAATGCCTGATTTTGACTTTAAGCCTAGCGCAAGGCGCATTTCCTCAAAAGATGGTGAATAGCCTTTTTCATTTTGATATTCGCGTAAATAGTTAAGTAATTTATGTTGTCTTTCTGTTAGCATTGGGCTTTCCTTTCATATAAGCATTGTTCATAGATTTGTTGCTGGATAATGGCATTGTTTTTGCACACGATAATATGAATATTGTTGTGTGTTTAGTTAAACAGCGAACAAAATAATTGGCACATGGTACTGTTCTAATAATGTACAATGTTTTTGTCAAGTCTTTTTATGGTTTGACACAAATATTTTTTTAATGACAAGTTTTCTTGTCTTAAATTATGTGTTACGGTATAATATCATCTCTCAATTGATGGTTATATCAGCATATTTAGGGGAATGGTGATTATGAATTTGCGTCAAATCGCACCTTATAGAATCGCATCTTATAAAATTGCATCAATGGGGCAAATATTATCGGTATCGGCTTTTTTGTTGTGTCCATTCGTTACCGCACAGGCTGATAATCAATTTCAAATGACGCAACAACAGATTGATACGGGCATTAAAGATGAAGCTGATACCCAGTATCAGCGATTTGCACTTGATGATGTGACCGCGATTCTTACCGCTGAAGACCAACAGCTTTACCGCGAGATTTTCAAGTTGCAAGAAGATGGTAAAATGCAACAAGCCAATGTTAAAATCAAGAAAATTGAGAATAAATTGTTATTGGGCTATGTGCTTTATCAGCGTTATATGCACCCCACTGCTTACCGCAGCAAATATGTCGAATTAAAACAATGGTTGCGCAATTATGCCGACCAACCAGGGGCTAAAAACATTTATAAAATGGCGCGCAAGCGTGGCAACCCTTATAATCTTGTGCGGCCGCATGCGCCCAAAGTGCCTGATAACCTTAGAATTGATAGTATCTTGCAAGATAGGTTTGCGCCTGTGCAGGTGACAAAAAAAGAAAAATTGCGCTGGCGTAATACCGAATATAATGTCTATCGTACGGTGAATCGTCATATAAAGCGTGAGCGTCCTACTGTTGCTTTGGATTTAGTGATGAAGAATCGTGCTAAAATGAGTGGCCATGCACAAGCATTAAGTTTAGCGAAAATCAGTAAAGCCTATTTTCTTTATGGCGGTTTAGATGATAAGGCGGTGCAGGCTGCTGAAATGGGATTAAAAGTTGATAAAAATGGTGATGCACCAGCATTATTATGGTGGCTTGGATTATCGGAATGGCGCAATGGTGATTATTTGAAAGCGGCGCATCATTTTCGCACTCTTGCTTTTATGAAGGATAATGCCCAGAAGAATGAAAAAGTGAGTGATTATATGGCATCAGCCGCTGCATTTTGGGCATCGCGCGCCTATATGCAAAAGGGTTTTATGGATGAAATGCAGGTGATGCTAGAATTTGCGGCTGATTATCCCTTTAGTTTTTACGGGCAGTTGGCGAACGAAATTTTAGGTTATCAGATTGATTATGATTGGAATAAGGCGGGTGGAAAAAACCACAATAGAGAGGAATTTGAACGATTTTTTAGTTATCCTGCGGCCATGCGCGCTTTGGCATTGTATCAGCTGGGCGATATAGGGCGTGCGGGTAAGGAATTTCGTGCTATTGTGACGCAATTGCCAAGCGAGGTTGCGATTCATTATATCAAATATATGGATGAAAGTGATTTGGCATCGGTGGCATTTGCGGTGGGTAAGAAGTTAAATCGGCAAGGGGTGCGTGTGAATGCCGCGCTTTATCCTGTGCCTTTATGGCAACCAAAAGATGGTTTTAGGTTAGATCCTGCGCTTATTTTTGGCTTTATCCGTCAGGAAAGCACTTTCAAATCTAATGCGCTCAGTGTTGATGGCGCCACAGGATTGATGCAAATCATGCCCGCAACTGCCCGCTTTGTTGCGCGTTCGCGTGTGAAGCAAGATAAATTATTTGAACCTGAATATAATATGTCGCTAGGGCAACGTTATATTGAAAGCCTGATGAAGGAACGCTATATTGCGCGCAATTTATTATTCACCACTGTTGCCTATAATGGTGGGCCGGGCAATTTATTGAAATGGCGTAAAAAAATGGATTACCGCGACGATCCTTTGCTATTTATGGAAACCATACCAGCCTACGAGAGTCGTCATTTTGCTGAAGCGGTGCTATTGAATTACTGGATTTATGCCGATAGGCTAGGGCGAGCGAATCCTACAAGGAAGCAATTAGCGCAAGGGCAGTGGCCAATCTATCAAGATTTTGATAATCTGCCCGCACGTGATTCTTATGTGATTAACGATGCCTATTGATAGCAAAATATCATTTTTTCCACTCAATATCGGATTGCTAACACTTTCTGATAGTCGCACTCAAGCAGAGGATTTATCGGGTGATTTGCTTGCTGGGCGCATTGCCGCATCGGGGCATCATCTGGTGAAACGTGATTTAATACAAGAAAACTTTGCTGAAATATGCGAAAAATTGCGTGAATGGATTGCAGATGATGGCATTGATGTCATTATCAGCACAGGTGGCACGGGCATTACGGCACGCGATTTAACGCCTGATGCTGTGCTGGCGGTGATGGATAAAGAAATAAAGGGTTTTGGAGAATTATTCCGTATGTTAAGCTATCAAAAAATCGGTACTTCTACCATTCAATCGCGCTGTATTGGCGCAGTGGCGCAACGAACGTTAATTTTTGCGTTACCTGGTTCAAAAAATGCCTGTAAAGATGCTTGGGACGATATTTTAGCCATGCAATTGGATATAAGGCATCAACCTTGCAATTTTGCGGAATTACTGCCACGCATGTAATTTTAAAAAACACAAAAAACATATTATCTTATGCTTGTTATTTTCTAGCAACAATGTTATAATATCGTAGGCTAATGTGGAAGCTATTTTCTATTATCACTAAAATTTACAAAAATATCATTATTTAAGAAAGATTGTATTATGAATAATTTTGTTAAAATAACATTTGTTATTACTCTTGCGTCATTGTTATCGGTTGTTAACATATCGGCACAAGAAAGAGACCTTAAAAAAGTTGTTGCCGAAGTGGGCAAGGATAAAGTGCTGGAAGAGGATTTGTTATTTCGCTATCAACAATTGCCTCCGCAAACAAGGCAACAAAATTCTTACGATGATGCCCGTGACCAGCTGATTAATCAGTTGGTGATTGAGCGGTTATTTGCGGCTGAGGCACGTAGAGACGGTTTGCAAAAAGATAAGGAAGTTGCAGCGGCAATTAAGCGCACTGAAAGCACAATTTTGCATCAGGCATTCGTGCAAAATTTTGCGCGTAATAACATTAGCGATGCAGAGCTTGCAGAAGAATATAAGAAATTTAGTGAAAATTATGCCAAAGGCGCTGAATATAGAGCGCGTCATGTTTTGGTAGAAACCGAGCGAGAAGGTTTGGATATCGTTAAAAAATTGAATAATGGTAGTGATTTTGCCGAATTAGCAAAAACCTATTCTACGGGTCCTTCGGCACCACGTGGTGGCGATTTAGGCTATTTTCGTGAAGGGCAGATGGTGCCAGAATTTGAACGCGCTTTGAAATTACTAGATTCTGGTAAATATACCAGAAAGCCTGTGGAAACTCAGTTCGGTTGGCATGTGATTAAGCTTGAAGATAAAAGGGCAGCAGAAGTGCCAGAGTTGGCAAGGGTAGAAAATGAATTGCGTCAAGGCGTTGCCGAAAGAAAATTAAGAGACGAGCTTGAAAAACTAAGAAAAAAATATCCAGTAACCATTAAAGAATAAGAGTGTGCGATAATGGCTGAAAATCTGATGCTACAAAATCTAATGAAAGGCAAAAAAGGTTTAATCATGGGCGTTGCCAATGATAAATCTATTGCCTATGGCATTGCCAAAGCGGCATCGGATGCTGGCGCTGAGTTGGCTTTTAGCTATCAGGGTGAGTTGCTTGAAAAACGCGTGCGTCCGCTTGCCGAATCACTTGGCGTTAAACATATGATTCCATGCGATGTGGGTGAAGATTCATCAATCGAATCCGCTTTTGCCTTACTACAAAAGGAATGGGGCGGTTTAGATTTTGTTGTGCATGCCATTGCCTTTGCCGATAAAGATGAATTGCGCGGTGCCTATTATGATACATCGCGCGATAATTTTAAGCTGAGCATGGATATTTCATGCTATTCATTTACGGCTGTGGCACGCTATGCCCGTCCACTGATGATGCAAAATGGTGGGTCATTACTTACGTTAAGCTATTTCGGTGCTGAAAAAGTTATCCCGCATTATAATGTGATGGGCGTTGCCAAAGCAGCATTAGAAGCTTCGGTGCGCTATTTGGCGGCTGATTTGGGTAAGGATAATATCCGTGTTAATGCGATTTCTGCAGGACCGATTCGCACATTGGCGGCATCGGGTATTGGCGATTTTCGCAATATGTTGCGCTGGAATGCGTTAAATGCACCGATGCGTGATAATGTAACGATTGAAGATGTGGGGTTGGCATCGCTTGGTTTGATTTCCGATTTAGGATGTGGCATAACGGGCGAAATTCAACATGTTGATAAAGGGTATAACATCAACGGTATGATGGCTCTTGATGATATTGATGCCGCTATCGATGTATTGCAGGCAATGAAAAAATAAAGCAATGAGCTTTAATTCTTTCGGGCATTTGTTACGTTTCTCAAGCTTTGGCGAGAGTCATGGGCAAGTGATAGGCGGTATGCTTGATGGTGTGCCACCTAATATTGATTTATCAGAAAGTGATATTCAGCCTTTTTTGGATAAGCGCCGTCCCGCGCAATCGCGTTTTACCACACAACGTAAAGAGCCTGATAAAGTTAAATTGCTATCGGGAATATATCAGGGCAAAACAACAGGCACCCCGATTGCATTTATCATTGGCAATCAAGATAGCCGCAGTCAAGATTATACAGAAATTGCCAAGCAATATCGTCCTGGTCATGCTGATTATACTTATGAAGCAAAATATGGCATTCGTGACCCGCGTGGTGGTGGGCGGTCTTCGGCACGTGAAACCGCAATAAGAGTGGCGGCAGGTGCGGTTGCACGTAAGGTTTTAACCACGCAATATCCGATGATTCAAATTGTTGGCGGGCTGATGATGATGGGCGAAAAGAAATTATCAGAACCATATGATTTTAAGGCGACATATCAAAATCCTTTATTTATGCCTTGTGCCGATGAAAAAACATGTTCACTATGGCAGGATTATCTTGATCGTATTCGTAAAGATGGTGATTCGGTGGGGGCGATGGTTGAAATTCGCGCCTTGCATGTGCCACCCGGTTGGGGTGCGCCGATTTATGGCAAGCTAGATGCAGATTTGGCATCGGCAATGATGAGTATTAATGCAGTGAAATCGGTAGAAATTGGTGATGGGGTAAGGGTTGCAAATCTAAGCGGTGCAAAAAATGCTGACGAGATGCGAATGCGTGGCGGGCATCCCGTATTTTTAAGCAATCATGCAGGTGGTATTTTGGGCGGTATCAGCTCAGGTGCTGATATTATTGTGCGGTTTGCGGTGAAGCCCACAAGTTCTATATTAACGCCACGTCGTACGATAGATAATAGTGGCAATGAAATTGATATTGTTACCAAAGGCAGGCATGACCCTTGTGTGGGGATTCGCGCTGTGCCAGTAGGCGAGGCAATGATGGCATTGGTATTAGCCGACCATTATTTGCGTCATCGTGGGCAATGTGGTGAATTATGATTAAAGCAATGAAAACAAAAATAGATAAAATAAAAGCTAACATACGGGCAAAAATCACCGCTGTTAAACAATTTATCACTCAAATATTACTATCGCCTGTTTCATTTTGGCGATGGTGTAAAAATAAAATCAAACAGTTTTTTAGATTCATATGGCTATTACCCATGCGGTTTTTGCGCTTTTGCATCAGAAGCATCGGGCGTATCATCTTATGGTTGCTGAAAGTTGTTATTTCGTGGTTTATTGGGGTGGCGGTAGTTATTGGCGTTCTATTCTGGCTGGTTGATAATAAATTTAGCGGGCTAGAAGATAATTTTATGCAATTTGAACAGGCAGGGCAAGAAAATTGCGAACCAGCTGAACATCATATTTTATATATCAACAGTGCATCATTGGCACCCTTATTGGCAAAACAATCTTTTGTGCCGATTGATTTTGCTACAAATTCACTGCCCGAACATTGGGGTGATTTGCATCAAAAATTACAGCAAGCCGCTTATGATGATGGGGTTCAGGCGGTGCTGATTGATTATCAAGGCTTATGGTCATCGCGTGCGGGCATTGCCGAATTGCGCGAACAGTTGAAAACATATAAGCAGGAATCGGGCAAAAAAGTCTATTTATTTGTGAGGAATCAAGGCGAATATCACGGCATTGCCGATTACGGATTACATGATGTTGCTGATAAAATCTATCTTGCGCCTTCGGGCTATAGTGCGGTGAAACCTGTTGGTAGTGAACAATTTTACCTTAGCCGTTTGTTTGATACGCTTAAGATTAAGCCTGAATTTATCCGCCGCCATGAATATAAATCGGCGCCATCTATGTTCACTAGCAATGCGCCCACCAATGCAGAACGCGAAAACACATCTGCGCTGATTGCTGATATTGAACAAATTTACCGCGCTATTTTACGCCCACGTTTCGCCCCTGATGGGCAGGCATTTGTGTTTTCAGCGCAAGAAACATTACGCAATAATCTGGCAGATGAAATCATCTATCGCGATGATTTGCTAGAAACATTGCAGGCGCAAAATAATATCAGTGATGATGCGCGCTATCTTGCGCTATCATGTTATCAAGTCAACCCGCTTTTTGCGCTTTTTGTGGAACCTAAGAATGTGCAGATTATCAATATTAAAGGGACGATTACGCCTGATATAGCAGGGCAGCCTACAATGGGCAGTCGGGCATTAAGGCAAATTAAACGGGCGAATGATGATGATGATATTGCCGCTTTGCTGATTTATATTGATTCCTCGGGCGGTGATTATGCGATGTCGGAACGGATTTGGCACGCGCTTTACCAAACAGAAAAGCCAGTAGCGGTGCTAATGGGCAATGTTGCGGCATCAGGCGGTTATTTCATTGCTGTGGGTGGCGATAAAATTTTTGCTTATCCTTCCACTATCACGGGTTCTATCGGAATTTTCACGGGGCATTTTGCATTGCGTGACTTTTTTAACGAAACCCTATCAATTGATACTTATGTCTATGGCGGCACTGGCTATAAAAGCGAATTTTTAGATGAATATTCGCCTGAATATCGCGCGCAGATGGAAAAATTTATTGATGCGTTATATGATGATTTTGTGAATAAGGTGGCATTATCGCGTGATATTAACAAAGTAACGATGAATGCGTTGGCACGTGGCCGCGTGTTTTCTGGCACGCGCGCCTTGCAAAATGATTTGCTAGATGGTGTCAATGGCTTGCAAGGGGCGGTGGATTATCTGGAAGAAACATTGGGGCAAGATATTATATTACTGCCCGAACAAGAAGAATTTGATTTTGCAACCGCGTTAGGGCAGTTTGTGGGGCAAAGCTTTGGTCCAAAAGTCACCGAATATTTGTATCAAATAGGCATTTTACAAAATGGTATGAGAATGCAAAGTGATTATTAATGGGTGATTATTAATACTTGCTTATTGTGGTGATTAGGTTTATTAATATAATAATGGCATAAAATTAGAATAGAAAAGGTGGAAGATATGTTAAAGCTACGGATTTTTATCTTATTATCACTATTTTTAAGTGCATCTGTGGCACATGCGCTTGACCCCGTCTATAAATCAAGCTCTGGCAAAGGGGCAGGTGGCTATGATGTGGTTGCCTATTTTGACCAATCCCAACCCGTAAAAGGCGATTCAGATTATCAAACGCAATGGAATGGCGCAGATTGGTTGTTTTCTTCTGCGGAAAATCTTAAAAAATTCACCGCTAACCCCGAAAAATACGCACCGCAATATGGTGGCTATTGTGCATGGGCAGTATCGCAAAATTACACTGCAAGGGGAAGCCCAAAACATTGGAACATTGTAGATGATAAGCTTTATCTTAATTATAATGGGTCGGTGAAATTAACATGGCAACGCAATGCGCGTAAAAATATCGTATCGGGCAATAAAAACTGGCCTAATTTATTAACATCAAGATAAGATAATGGTAAAATCATCTAAAATCATATTTTTTTCACTCATTATGGTGGCAATGTCAATGGTGGGGGTGGGGCAGATGGCACAAGCGGCAGAACCTTTTATTTACACACAAAAAGATAATAATTACGGCGCGGGTGGCTATGATGTGGTTGCCTATTTTACCGATAATCAGCCGATGGAAGGCAAGCAAACCTATCAAACCGAATGGAACGGCGCGATGTGGCTATTCTCATCGGCAGAAAATCTTGATAAATTCACCAAAAATCCTGACCAATATGCCCCACAATATGGTGGCTATTGTGCATGGGCGATGGCAAAAGGTGATTTGGCAAAAGGCGATCCCAAACGCTGGAAAGTGGTAGATAACAAATTATATCTTAACTATAATTGGACGATTCAAAAATTATGGGAACGCGATATACCCGGTATGATTGAGCGCGGTGATGCACAATGGCCAACCGCCCTAACGACTCAAAATTGAGTGACGCAGAAATAAGCGCGACCACAGATTTAGCCATCAACGATAGCAACCATCAACTCATTATCATTGCGGGCGCAACCGCAAGCGGTAAAAACCAACTGGCATTGCGTTTGGCGCAACATGTTGCGATTACCATTATCAATGGCGATGCCATGCAGCTTTATCGTGGCTTACCCATTTTAACGGCACAGCCTAGCGGTGATGAAAAGGCGCAAACCCCGCATTTGCTTTACGGCATTAATGATATTCATGAAAAATATTCGGTGGCGCGTTGGCTAGAAATAGTGCAACAGGCAATCGGGCAGGCGCGTGATAATCATACCATACCCGTGATTGTTGGCGGCAGCAGCATGTATCTTGATAGGTTACTGAATGGCATCACGATAATCCCCGAAATTCCTGATAATATCAAGCAACAGGCTGAAACATTGCGCGCGCAAAAGGGCAATCTGGCATTATATGAATTGCTTGCTGATGATGATAGACAAAGATTACATGTCAATGATAGCCACCGCATTATCAGAAGCTATTGCGTCTATCAGGCGACGGGGCAATCATTATTATGGTGGCAGAAAAATCACCATCAAGATAGTATTGCACCGGAATCGCTCACAAAAATCGCGCTGATGCCCGCCCGTGATGTGCTGTATCAGCGTTGCAATCAGCGGTTATTGCAAATGATAGAAAATGGTGCGCTAGAAGAAATACGCGCGATTTTAGATGAAGATGATAGCCTGCCCGCCTGCCAAGCGATTGGTGTGAAGCCATTAAAATCTTATCTGCGCGGTGAGATTGGCCGTGATGAAGCGGTGGAAAGGGCACAACAGCAAACGCGCAATTATGCAAAACGGCAATATAGTTGGCTTAATAATCACTATCATGCTGATAGGATTATTAGCGATGAATTAACTGAAGTCGATTTTATAGCGATGGCCCGAAAAATGCTTGCTGAAAAACCATGAATTATGCTATTTAAGAGGCAAGTATTAAAAGGATGCAAAAAATGACAAAACAAGGTGAATTGCTCACTGGGGCAGAAATTGTGTTACGCGCTTTGGAAGAACAAGGCGTTGATGTGATTTTTGGCTATCCGGGCGGTGCGGTATTACCACTTTATGATGCTATGTATCAATCCGAAACGCTGAATCATGTGTTGGTGCGGCACGAACAAGGCGCGGCGCATGCGGCCGAAGGTTATGCGCGCTCTACGGGCAAGGTAGGTGTGTTATTAGTAACATCGGGTCCAGGGGTTACCAATACCGTAACGGGCTTAACCGATGCGTTGCTTGATTCTGTGCCGATTGTGTGTTTTTCGGGGCAGGTGCCAAGCCATCTTATCGGCACTGATGCGTTTCAAGAATGCGATACCACAGGCATTACCCGTGCCTGCACCAAGCATAATTATCTGGTGCGCGATGTGAATGATTTAGCGCGTGTGATTCACGAGGCATTTTATATTGCGCGTAGTGGTCGCCCTGGTCCAGTGCTGATTGATTTGCCGAAAGATGTGCAATTTGCCAAAGGCACATATACAAGTGGTGAAAATGTGAAGCATCGCAATTATCGCCCGATTGTTAAAGCCGAGCAAAATGTGATTGATGATGTTGCCGATTTACTATGCACTGCCGAAAAGCCGATTATTTATGGTGGTGGCGGGGTGATTAATTCTGGCATGGCGGCTTGTGAAAAATTGCAAAAACTGATTGATTTAACAGGTTTTCCGTTTACCCTCACACTGATGGGGTTAGGGGCAGTGCCAACAGGCAAGCCAGAATTTTTGGGCATGTTAGGCATGCATGGCACTTACGAAGCGAATCTGGCAATGCATCAATGCGATGTTATGCTGAATGTCGGCGCACGGTTTGATGATAGAATTACGGGTAGACCAGATAAATTCTCGCCACATTCTAAAAAGATTCAAATTGATATTGACCCATCATCAATCAATAAGGTGATTAGGGTTGAACATGCGGTGATTGGTGATTGCAATATTGTGTTAGAACAATTGCTTGATGCCGTTGAACAGCGTAAAAATCGCTTGCCCAATAAAGAAACCCTCAAACCATGGTGGCAACAAATTGGCGAATGGCGCGCGCGCAAATGTCTGGATTTTGACCAAGATACGGATAAGAAAGCAACGCTTAAACCGCAATATGCCATTTCGCGACTCTATGAATTAACCAAAGATACCGATACCTATATCACCACCGAAGTGGGGCAGCATCAAATGTGGGCGGCGCAATATTACCCGATTAATAAGCCGTTTCATTGGATGACGTCAGGGGGGCTAGGCACAATGGGTTACGGGCTACCCGCGGCAATCGGTGTGCAGATGGCAAATCCCGATGCGTTGGTGATTGATATTGCGGGTGAAGCCTCAATTTTAATGAATATGCAAGAGATAAATACCGCAGTGCAATATGAATTGCCCGTGAAGATATTTATTCTCAACAATCAATATATGGGCATGGTAAGGCAATGGCAGGAATTGTTGCATGGCGGGCGTTACGCGCATTCTTATTGCGAATCACTGCCTGATTTCGTCAAATTAGCTGAAGCCTATCATGCGGTGGGTTTGCGCGCCAATAATGTGGGCGAGCTTGATGATGTGATTGAAGAAATGAAAAGCATCAAAAAACCAATGCTGATTGATGTGCGCGTGGAAAAACAAGAAAATTGCTATCCGATGATTCCATCGGGCGCGGCGCATAATGAAATGTTGTTGAATGATAAATCGGTGCCAAAACCGATTAGCAAGCAAGGCAGGGTGCTGGTATGACGCATGTTGATGATGTGGTAAGACGCGCCTGTTTTTCGGTGGTTGTTGATAATGAACCGGGGGTGCTTGCGCGGGTTATCGGTTTGTTTGCAGGGCGCGGCTATAATATTGAAAGTCTAACAGTCTGCACGATTGACCATGAACAAAGCCTATCGCGCATCACCATTATTAGCTATGGCGTGAAGATGGTGATTGACCAAATTAAAGCGCAATTAGAAAAATTAGTGCCAGTGCATTCTGTTACCAATATAACGGAAGCTGGCACATCGGTTGAAAAAGAAGTGGCATTGGTGCGGTTTACGGCGGGCGGTGCCGAACGGCGCGAAGGTTTGCGAATTGCTGATATTTTCAAAGCAACTGTTGCTGATACCACACATGGCTCATTTATTTTTGCGCTGAGTGGGTCGTCTGAAAAAGTAAATGCTTTTATTGATTTAATGAGTGATATTGGCGCGGTGGAAATTGCCCGCTCTGGCGTTATATCGCTAAATCGCACGAAAGCATCGACAAAAAAATCTTTGGATAACAATCAAGAATAATCTCAAGAAAGGGAATTTGATGAAAGTTTATTATGATAGTGATGCGGATATCAATCTGCTTAAAGATAAAAATATTGCCATTATTGGTTATGGCTCGCAAGGTCATGCCCATGCGCTCAACTTAAAAGATAGCGGCATTAAAAATGTGGCAGTGGCGTTGAAAGAAACATCTGCCAGCCGTGCCAAAGCTGAAAAAGTAGGCTTCAAGGTGATGACGCCAAAAGAAGCTGCGGCTTGGGCTGATATTTTAATGGTGCTGATACCTGATGAATTACATGCCGATATGTATTATGCCGATTTACATGAAAATATGAAATCAGGGGCGGCAATCGCCTTTTCGCATGGTTTAAGCGTTCATTTTAGCTTGATTGAGCCACGCAATGATGTTGATGTGATAATGATGGCACCCAAAGGGCCAGGCCATACAGTGCGCGGTGAATATGCGCGTGGCGGCGGTGTACCTTGCTTGGCGGCAGTCTATCAAGATTATTCGGGCAAAGCGATGGAATTGTCTCTCGCCTATTGTTCGGCGATTGGTGGCGGACGTTCGGGCATTATTGAAACAACATTCCGCGAAGAATGCGAAACCGATTTATTTGGCGAACAAGTGGTGCTATGTGGCGGTTTGATTGAGCTGATTCGCAATGGCTATGAAACTTTGATTGAAGCGGGTTATAAACCTGAAATGGCGTATTTTGAATGTCTGCATGAAGTGAAGCTGATTGTTGATTTAATTTATGAAGGTGGCATTTCTAACATGTTTTACTCAATATCGAATACGGCAGAATATGGTGCGTATCGCACGGGACCTAGAATTGTAAATAGCCAAACCAAAACTGAAATGAAAAAAGTGTTGGAAGAAATTCAAAATGGCAAATTCACCCGTGATTGGATGTTAGAAAACAAAGCCTATCAGGCGCATTTTAAGGCAAAACGCAAATTAGATGCCGAACATCCGATTGAGGCGGTTGGCACTGAATTACGTGGCATGATGCCATGGATTGGTAAGAATAAATTGGTTGATAAGGCGAAAAACTAATATATGACCTCACAGCTGACTGCAAACAAAATCGATAGTCTTTTATCTGGACGCGTTAAAATCGCGCAAGCCAAAGATTATAAGGCAACAATCGATTCGGTGTTGCTGGCTGATTTTGTGCTGCGCCATTATAATGATAATGGTAATAGCAAGCGTGGGCATAGAAATAAACAACCATCTGCTATTGCTGAATTAGGTGTTGGCACAGGGGCAGTGATGCTGTGTGTGTTGCATTATTTTGCGCGTTATAATATTGGTGTTGATTATGATGGCTATGATTGCAATCAGCATTTTTTAGATTTGGCGCAAGAATCGTTACGGCTGAATGGGTATGATGCTCCCAATATTATGTTGCATCATTGCGATATTCGCGATATTAGTAACCGCAATTGTTACGATGCGGTGGTGATGAATCCACCATTCTTAGCATTTGATGAGCAAGCGGGCATGGAACGTGCCAATATGCGTAGCCGTGCGCTTTATGAAGGCGAGGTAAAACTTGCTGATTGGCTTAACATGGCGGGCAAATTATTAAATCAGCAGGGGTGGTTGTTCATGGTGCATCAAGCCGAAAGGCTGAGTGAGATTATTGTGCATATGCAAAAATTCGGGGCGATAACAATCATGCCGATTCACAGTTATCATGAAAAGGCGGCGAAACGAATATTGCTTGCGGCACAGTTGGGCAGTAAGGCGGGGGTTCGCATCATGCCAAGTTTGGTGATGCATGATGCAGGTGGTGATTATACCGCGCAGGCACAGAAAATTTTACAAGGGGAATGATGATGATGCGTTTATTATTATCGACCTTATGCCTATTACTGCTACCAATGGCGGCATTTGCAAAAACTGAAATTACCACAAAAGAGCAGATTACCCCATTGCTAGCATCAGATAACAGCAATATAGCCGTGATTGATTACAGCCTATATCAACAATTTTTGCAGAAAAATCGAAAAAACAATCTGCCAAGTGGTGTTGCGGGTTTTGATTATGCCAATATCAGCGCAAGCGATAAAGCATTGCTGAAACAGCATTTTAACAAAATGCAGGCGGTGAATATCACGCAATATAATGATGATGAGCAACTCGCCTTTTGGTTGAATATGTATAATGTAATTGTGCTAGATATGATATTGGAATTTCACCCGATTAAAGCATTTGCACTGATTGAGGTTAAATCAGAACAGCCCGTATGGAAAATGCAACGGGCAGAAATGATGGGTTTACCTTTGAGTCTGGATAATATTCAGCATGATATTTTGCGTGAAAAATTTAACGATTGGCGCATTTTGAATGGGTTGAATATTGCAGCAGTATCATCAGGTCCGTGGCAAGAAAAGCCTTTTATCGGCAAAGATATTACCGCACAGCTTGATGCCCATACCAAGCAATTATTCACCTATGAATTAACCGCAAATATGCCTGAAAAAAATATATTGCGTTTGATAGCTGGCTTGCAATGGTATGCGACTGATTTTATTGATGCAGGAATCACGCTTGATGATATATTGCAACAATATTTGCCTGATAATTTGAAACAGCAATTAAGCAATGTGCAAGAGATTGAATATTTTTACGATTGGCGCTTGAATCAACCATAAAATCATGCTAATTTATAGTGAGTGATAGAGGGCGTTTTATGATGTTTAACATGATGATGAAATATGTGATTGTTATTTGGTGTGTCTTTGCCCCTGTAACCATACAGGCGCAAGAAGCAATGAAATTTTTTATGCGCGATGGCCCCAAAACTTCTGCGATTGATTATAGCAATTACGAAGAATTTTTAGAAAAATATATAACAACATCAGCAAAAGCAAATGGTGTCAGCTATTTTGACTATAAAAATATTAGTGCCGATGGACATCAATTGCTAAAAAATCAGCTTCGCTTGATGGAAGGTGTTTTTATCACCAATTATAGAAAACCAATTCAGCTAGGCTATTGGCTTAATCTTTATAATATCATCGTGCTTGATGAAGTGTTAACGAATTATCCAATTGATAATATTCGTGATATTAAAAATATTTTTACTGATAAAAAGGTAACAATTCAGAATTTACCATTAAGTTTAGATGATATTGAACATAAAATTATTCGTCCTACTTTTAAGGATTATCGAATTCATGCCGCATTAAATGTCGCTAGCATCTCCTCAGGAAGATTAACGGTTAAAGCCTACGGTTATAATATCAACCAAGAGTTGCAAGACGCGATGGTTGCGTGGCTGGCGCGTTCTGATATATTCCGAATTGAAGGCAATAATATTCACCTTGTGCGCGCGTTTGATTGGTATACAGAAGATTTCGGCAATAGTGAAAGCGCGATGCTTTTTACTATCTCTCAGCATTTAAATCATAGTGAAAATCTACGGTTACGGAGAACCAGTAATAGAAAAATTATTTACGATTATAATTGGGACTTAAACGATAAATAATACAGCATCTAATCTGTAGCTGATATAATCCCTAATTTTTCTAATCTTTCATTAACTGTTAATTCTGCCTCAAAATAAAATCTTGTCTTCTTATCAATCAAATAGCTGCTAATGGTAGGCTTTTGCATCAAAATTTTAGGATTTTTGATATATTTGCTGAGTATCTCGGTATTTAACCAACCGAAACCATAGACGCTTTTACTATGTGCAGCATAGGCAAGCGAGCTATGTAGGAAAGGACGCTGATAATAAAGCGTGCTAATATCACAAAAATCTTGCTGCTTTAACACTTGCCATTTTATATGTTTTTCTTCTAAAAAACCAATATGGTCAATCTTCCCTACGCCTATTAATTTCATATGTTGAAATAATGGATATTGCTTTACGTAACGTTGCTTTTCTAATAATGGCTTTTGCCAAAAATCTTGCTTGTCATAATCAATATGATTCTGCATGCCTAAACCATAAAGCGTTGCTATTCCTTGCATTTCTTGCCAAATAGGGAAGCCCGCTTCTAACCGTAAGGCTTGTAAAGCATAAAAACCGATGGGCTTGATATCAGCATCATTAGCCTTCGCCCGAATGGCTTGATACAGCTTATTGATATGTTGGTTTGGGGCATAAATTTCATAACCTTTTTCGCCAGTAATTGAAAATTTTACAATTACTGTTTCAATGCCTTCAATCACAGTTTTGGCGATGCCGAAAAATGGCAGAGTTTCATCAGAAAATTGTGAGAATAATGTTTGCGCTTGCAATCCTGCAATTGCAATACCGCCATAGGTAGCGGTGATATTATTGATAGTAACATCCATCTTTGCTTGCTTTTGCAAATAAAGCAGATAAGCATGGTCAATATGATGCCTATCACCATCGCCAATCAGCCAATAAAGATTATCATCTAAACAGCCTAATGTGAGCATGGTATGAGGTTTACCTTGCTTGTTGATAATTGGCGCTACTTTCATCTCGCCCTGATTGGGCTGTTTGCCTGCACTGATGAATGAGACAAATTTTTCAGCATCTTTGCCGCTGATTTCAAATTTGGCATGATGCCCTATATCGTAATAGCCACCAATGGTCCGCATTTGGATTTGTTCTTGATTGATAACAGCAATATTATCTTCGGGATTATGAGAAGCAGCCTGTTTATCCGTAAAAAATTGTGGGGTTGCAAATTGTTTTCCTGCCATCAAAGCGGCATTATCGCTGATAAATTCTTGTTGCAAAGGGTGGGGTGGCACTTTATGCTGGTCAGGAAATGCACAATTATTATCATCATGGCGATAGAAAGGATTTTTTTCAATATTTACCTTTATCCAATCCTGATCCTTATCACTAAAACGGACAGGCGAAAATTCAGTAATATCAACTGTTTCGGTGCGGTGGTCACCATCGGCAATCAGTGATGCCAGCCCAATTCTTACCAGAATTTCTTGCGAGAAACCTTCGGTAAAACCGCAGGCAAGCCATAGATTATCGTCTATTTCGCCTATTAATGGTTTGCCATCGGGCGATACCAGAATATCGCTCGGGATATAATGGGTGATTCTATCTTTCAATTCGGGCATAAGCGCAAAAATACGCGCAAAATCTTCTTGTAATTCAGGAAAATCGTGCTGATTACAAGCAATTTTTTCACCTGCCACTATTTCATTTCCCTTAAAGTCAACAACCGTGGCACGCATTTTTTCGCGCGTAACATCATCAGTCACAACATCGTCACTGATGATAGTTCGATTTTCGGCAAATAAATTCAACACCAGATATTTATCATGCACATAGAGATAAAAATCATCGCTAATGCCAAGATAGTTGGATGGTAAATTACCTTTATTAAAGAAATCTTCAGCATTTTCTAGCAAGAAACAATAATGTTGTACAGAGCGCAAAGGCAACTGATGCTGGGTCATTGCGGCAATATGATTGGCGGCATTGCCAGCCGCATTCACCACATGGTTGGCAATGATTTTGCCTTTTGTTGTATCAATTTGCCATGTGCCGTCTTCATTTTTGCTGATAGCACGCACAGCGCATTGTTCTTGATATTCTCCACCAGTTACTTTAGCCGCTTCGGCCAATGTTTGTAATGTGGCAAGTGGCTTTAGGGTAAAGCTTTCCATGATTAGCTGATAAAGATAGCCTTCAGGAATGTTATTAATCAGTGGAATCGCATGTTCGTCCAGATGCTGATTATCAATGAAATGATTGTATGTGGTAATGGTTTCAAATTGTCTATGAAAATTATGCATCATTTGTTGCAATTCTAACATATGTTCATTGCGCGCATGGGCAATAAAGCCAGTATCCGTCCATGTATCTTTTTCATGTGTATAAAAGAACGTTTTGCCAGATACCCGTTCAATATGCTGTAAGAATAATGTTTGATAGGATTGCGTGTGCGATGCATCAAGATTTTCTATGCGGCGCGCTGGTAATTGCAATGCGCGTGGCGGTAGTGACGAAAGCCCCGCACCTAATGTGCCAGCCTCTACCAGCACGGTTTCACATTTTAACGCAGAAAGCCCAAATAATAAAGAGCAACCAATAATCCCGCCACCAATAACAACAACATCTGCTTTAGATTTCATCAGATAAAACTCCTTTACATAAATTTATTATCATCAATAGCATTATTATCATATCATTTCAATATGCTGATTATTTTTGCACATTAAATATGATAGATTATGCATCTACTGGCTTTGCCGATGGCTGAAACAGATTAAGCATTGCGGGCAGAAGCATTGTTGACGAAAACCATGCCAGAAACATCGCTTGCGTGGCGAAGATGCCAAAACGGGTGAGAATCACTAAATCTGAGCTGGCAAATATACCAATGCCCAACATGAATAATAAAGATGTTTTTAACACGGGTTTTCCCGGTATCATCATCGCCGATTCAATCGCCAAATTATGATTGCCCGTTTGCTTTAATTTGTTGCTATAGCAATGCATGATATGGATATTATCATCAACGCTGATGCCCATCGCCACCGCCGCAATAATCACAGTGGCAAAATCAAAGGGCAGACCAAACAGGCTGACCGTGCCAAGAGTCATCACCACTGGCAGGGTGGTTGCCACAATGCCAATCAGCGATACCGAAAAGCCGAATTGCACCAATAGCACGAAAAAAATGAGCAAGAACGTTATAGCGATTGAGCTTAATTGGGTTTTCACCACATAATCGCTTAATGTTTGGAAAAACGCGCTATGCCCTGTAATTACAGGGGCGGGCAGTTGATAATCAGGCAGATTTTTATTGAGTTCGGCAAGGAACACTGCTAATTTTGTGGAATTCAAATTCGGCAGTTGCACTTTCACTCTTATCCGTTCAGCAGTAAAATCCAGATAGGGCGCAAGCACATCTTGCTTATCGGCAGAGCGTGAAAAATCAAGAAATAATAATTCTTGATTTAATTCCTCATCATTATCAGGTTCAGCACTTTCATCTTCTGAAAATTTTTCATGCACTTCGCGTACAGGGTCAAGATAGGATTGCACCCCCTTTACCAATGGCAAACCAAGAAGCAGTTTTTCTAACCTTAAAGTTTCAGCAAAAGGCTGATAGCTACGAAAAAATTCTTCTTCATGTTCGGTGAAAATAATATCAACCGAGCCTGAGCCACCTAATTCATCATCAATCAGATTGAAAGCACGGTAAATTTCGCTATCAGGTTTGAAAAACACATCTAGCAGATTTGTTTCGGTGCGCGCCCAACCCAAAGCTGTGCCAGTGATAATCAGCACTAAAATGCTAACACTGGTGATGGTTTTACTGCGCGCATGAACCAGCTTTAATAATTTCTGCAGTATCAAGGCAATGATAAAATCATTACGCGCACCTAGTTTTGATGTTGGCTTTTGCCAAGAAACATACCATAAGCCACTTGCCATCGCTAATAGCATCAGCACATAAGATACCATTACCGCAACCGCCGCATCACGCCCAAATTGCTGTAGCGGCAAAATATCGCTCAGCGCGAACGACCCAAAACCAATCGCGGTGGTAAGCGATGTATTCAGGCAAGGACGCCAGCTATAGCCCATCACGCGTTTTAATAATTCGCCCGTATTGGCAAAACTTTCGGATTCCCGCAAATCATCCCAATAGCCCATAATATGCAGAGAATCGGCAAGCGCAATCACCACAATCATCACGGGCAAAGTGAGCGAGATAATCGTTAAATCATGCCCAAATAACACCACAATGCTGAGTGATGCCAACACACATATGCCAGCTGTGCCAAATAGCAAACCTACCCGCCAGAATTGCCCAAACATCAGCAGTAAGAAGCTCGATAGAATAAGGGCAGTCATCAATAGCAAACGCCCCAATTCGCTATGGGTGCTGCTATTCAGCTGTGCTTTGAGGCGTAAATTGCCCGCAACTGAAATTTTGCCTAAATCTTGATATTCTGCTAGCAGCTGATAAATATTACCCAGCGTTTCCTCGCGCAATTCCGCTTGTTTGACACTATCCACTAGCACCGAGAATGTGATAATGCTGTAATCTTTTGAGATGAGCAGACCATAATAGGGGCTATCGGTTAAGATGCGCCGATATTCCTGATAATCTTTAATCGCATCTTTTTCTAAAGCGCGCCTATAGCTTTGAATTTGTAGCGTATCACCTTCTTCTATAATCACGGTTGCTTCAAGTGGTGAGTTAATTTCTTTAACATTTTCAATGTCAATCAGCCTATCTGAAAATTCGCTAAAACTATCAATCATTGGCTTTGTGAAAAAATTACTGCCATCTTGCAAGGTAAAGGCAATCAGTAATTGTTCGGCATTTTGTTCAAATTCTCTGGTTAGCAAATCGCTTGCTTGCTGTTCGGGATTATCTTCGGGCAACCAATTATCGTTGTTATATTTTATGCTACTCGCAATCATCACCAATGTAACCGCTAGTGCGCCCCATAATAACGGTACTAAATACTTAAATGTTTTCTTCATCACATACCTTCTATGAACAAACTCTAAAAACGCCAACCTAAACTAAATTGCGTGGTTGTGCTACCATTACCATCACCTTCAAGTTTATAATAGCGGTCGTTACTTTGCCCATTGCTTAAATCAACTTGTCCAATAGAGAGCGCAACATTCAGGCTTTCGGTGATATTATAGCGATAAATAAGCGCAATGCCACCAGAACCACCAACAGCACCCAGATTCAATCCATAGCGATGTTGTTTTTCATCGCCTGAAGAGCGGAATAAGGACACAAGTGGTAAAGTGGTGATAGGGTCGGTTGTGATGCCTGTTTCTGCTTCAAGTGATTCATATAAACGGACAATTTCTTTATCGCTGGCATTTTTTGGTTTTGGTAATGTGCGTGATAAAAGCATAACGCTACCATACCACGCGCCTTGTTCGTAGAGAAAGCCTAATGCTTGAATGTCGCTGGTGGCATGATAGAGCGAGGTGCCTTGCAACAATCCCGAACGGGCATTGATAGCATTTTCAAATGCCTCACCTTGTGTGAATTCACCATTTTTGCTAAGGTTAATTGTGCCGTTAAAGCCTAACCCTTGAATTGAATCAATTTTGGCATATTCATAGCGCCATGTCCACGCGCCAACTGGCACTGAAACTTCTAACCCAAACAATGTGCCTTCGGGGTAATAGAAAAAACTTTGCCTTGCATCCTTAAATTCACTGGAAATGATTTCAGGTCTTTGCTGATTAATCGGATTGATATTTCCTTGCACGCGCCCGACTGGTGCGCGTAAAATAGGTTCGCTGCCGTTAATCCCTTGATGATAAGTAATACCCAACGTTCCCCAATCGGGATAAAATAACAAACGCAATGCTGATTGCGTGGTATCTTGATTCAGTTCACTGCCTTGATTATTTAATAAAATATCTTCAACATTGCTTGCATTAAAATCGCCATTAACAAAATCATCATCATTTATGTCAACAGGCCCTAGCCAGCGGGAAAAAGATGTATCAACAACAGGGTCGGTGCGTAAATCATTCATCGCATAAAGCTGCACTTCCATTTTTGGATTAGGAAACAAAGAAAGCTTTAGCTGGTCTTGCGCGTAAATAAAATCTAATTTGCTAGGAATCAGCGTGGTAATGGTGGTGTTAACGGGCAACATGGCGGCACTAGGCGAGTAGAGTTCAAACTGCCCCCACGCATTGCGTAACCTGCCAACCGATATTGTGCCGAAACTGCTGATGCTATGTTGCACAAAGCCTTCTTTTAGCAAAAATTGTCTATTTTCAATCTCGATGGTGCGGGTTGTTGGTAAGCTTAAATTAGAATCTTGCACCACAATCTCATCTAATCTTTGCTTAAGCGTTAAGGTGGATTGTGTCGCGCCATAATTCAAGTAAAGCCGCCCTTTTTGAAGTGGCACATCCACCCCTAGATTGATGATTGCGCCGATGCGTTCGGCAGAAATATTCTGGGCATTATTATAGCCGACTTCACCGATAAAATAGTCACGCAAATCAAAATCACTTTTGGTGTCTTCCTCATCAACCAATAAAGATTCTTCATCAAACGAGAAATCTTGCTCAAAACTTTGGGCATGAATGTTAGAGGGGCTGTTGATGATAATCATTGTCCATAAAACCATGCCACACATAAAATATTTATTCACATAATACATTTTTTTGTCCCTAATTTTCGCAACCATCAATAGATTAGCATTATTTTAATATTGGGGGCAAGCATTAAAATTGCCACCTAACGCCAAACTGCAATGTCGGGTTTTCAGGGTCTTTGGTGCTGTAACCTGTATCTTCTTCAAATACAGAAATATCAACCCAGCCAATAGAAGCGCCAATCGATAAATCATCATTCACGCGGTAATTATAAATCGCGCCAATGCCAAATCCTACACCAACAACGCCTAGCGCGCCACCATAATAATGCCTATCATCATCACCAGCGGTGCGGTAGGCTGATATTAATGGAAAATAATCAAAATCTTGGTCATTAGGAAATTCGGATTCATTTTCTAATTCTATATAGCTTGCGCGAATCTCTCTGCCAGCATCAGTGGTTGGCTCTATACCACCAAACCAAATAATATCTAGCGAAATAGTCCAGACGGGGGCATAATAGGTAATACCAGCTGTGCTGATGGTAAGGGTGGCAGGGAATAATGGTGTGTTTTCTAATTGCGAACCGCGACTTTTATCGCCAATGGCATTAAAAAAATTTGTTATATTATCGTCACTAAAAACCTCATCTTCTTCAGTTACTAGCCCGATATTGCCTAAAAAATCAGGTGTTGCTAATGTTTCAAGCGTGGCAGTTTCGGCACGTAAGGTCACATTTTTTAGCGATACCGCTAATTCTATGGCATTTAATGTAGATTTTGGAAAGAATAGGTAAGTTTCTTGGTCATTATCATAAACCGAAGAAATGATATTAGTGCCTTCATTTGCCTCCTCACCATCTTCATCATTATAATTACCTTTATCAACAGGTGCGCGTAAAGTTGCGACGCTTGAAACGCCTTCTTGCCGCGTAAAGCCTAACACCCCCCAGCTAGGATAAAACAGCAAGCGCACCGCTTTTTGAGTGGTGTTTTGTTTTTGCGCGTCACCTAATGGTAAGGTTTTACCTGCATCTGCTAATTCACCAAATTCTGGCGTTAAGATATCGGACTCAGACCTATCGGCGACTTTATCGGTACGGATATTCTCCATATCATAAAATTGAATCTCACTTCTGCTGGTCGGAAAAATAGCAATCTTAACTTGGTCTTGGGCATGCAGTAAATCCACCTTGCTAGGAATGAACGAGATAAGATTGGCGGTGAAAGGTTGCATCAGGGTTGCGGGCGAGAATAGCTCAAACTGTCCCCATGCGTTGCGCTGTCTGCCAGCAGTTACTGTAATTGCACTGCCTAAATTGAGTTGCACAAAGGCTTCGCGCCAATCGCGGTCGGTTTCGCTGACTTTAATTTCAACTTCGCGCGGACGGTCATCGCGCACCTGTAAATCTTCAGCTAGTTCTTGGGTAACTTTCACCTGATAGCTAACACCGCCATAATTGGCATAGAATCTGCCCCAATCCCATTGAATATCAGCACCCACATCTATAAATTCGCTTTGCCGTTGGGCAAAACCGCCCCATGCACCCACAAAACCAATTTCGCCAAACAGATAATCGGTAAGTGGCTTTTTATTTTCTTCTGGCTCCGATAGGTTGGTAAGAATATCGGGTTCAAATGAAAAATTTTCAAAATCATATTCTTGTGCATAAATAATAGGGCTGAATAAAAAACATGCAACATAAAAATATGAAAATTGTCGCACTTAGAATCTCCAAGTTAAGCTTAATTGTGTGGTTAAGCCACCAAATTCATTTTTATTCTCATAAGCAGAATCCGAATTGCTATTGGTATTTAATTGTGCGAAGCCCAGTGAGGTATTAATGCTAATATCTTCAGTAATTTTATAACCATAGATACCGCCTATGCCAAAACCAACGCCAATAGCACCTAATGCGAAGCCATAACGATGCTGGTCTTCATCGCCACGGCTGCGAAAGCCGTTCACCAAAGGCACGGCGCCGAAAGATGAGCCATCCTCATTATTAGCCGTTTCAGCCTCTAGCTGTTGATAAAGTGCTAACATTTGTTTACCACGTGCGGTTGTTGGTTCAGGTGTACCAAGCATAATGGCAGTCACATTAAATGTCCATTCATTTCCTTGATAAATAAAGCCAAATGCCGACGTATTTACGCGTGACTTAAATAAAGCCGTGCCAGTGATGGGGTCGTTTGGATCGCCATCGCCCGCGATGGTAAGAAAATTATTAACAAGGTCAGAGCTAAAACCGTTTTCGCCATCATTTGCGATAAGATAAATATTGCCACCAAATTGGTCAACGCCACTATAAGAATCAACAAACGAGGTTTCTAATCGCCAGACAAATCTACCAACAGGCACAGAAATTTCTAACGCGGTATTGGTGCCTTCAGCATAATAAAGATAAGAATTTTTTTCATCAATATAAGCAGAGGCAACAACAGTATCAACAGAGTTACGTTCGGGGTTGCTATCGCCAGCAGCGATTGGCGTGCGTAATAAAGGCACAAACGCATTATAGCCTTTATGGTAGGTGAAGCCAATCGTGCCCCAATCGGGATAAAATACCAGACGGAGTGCTGATTGATTTTTTTCATATGTTTCCTTATAACCAAAATCAATCTCTTCATTTTCACCGATCGAGACTAATTTGCCACCTTGTATACCATTTTCTAATTTATTAAAGGGCTGTAACCATAACAGCGCACTTTCATCGCCACTATTATCGGTTGCTAAACCATCAATGCTGTAAAGCCCAATTTCCACTTTACTGGTCGGGAATATTTTGACCACTGCCTGATTTTGCGCGTAAAGTAAATCTAACTTATTGGGAATGATTGAGGTGAAATTGGCATTGAATGGCAACATGATAGTGGCAGGTGAAAGCAATTCAAACTGGCCCCACGGGTTGCGCTGTCTGCCCGCTTCGAATGTAACGTAAGAACCGAGATTTAATTGCACAAAAGCCTCGCGCAAACCAACATCTTTGGTATTCGTTGAAATCGTGCGTTCCAGTGGTAAATCTGATGTGTCTTGGTTAGGGTCATTCTGTATACTTTCACGTAATTCTTGCGTGATTTTCAAATCAAATTCAACACCACCATAAGTTGCATAGACGCGTCCCCAATCCCAAGGTATATCAACCCCTACATTATAGATGGTAGAGCGGCGCGAAACGCCAGCATTACCACCACTAATCAAGCCAAACTCACCAGTGATATAATCGGTAAAATTAAGACCACTGCTACTGCTGCTATCACCTTCATCGCTGATTAATAAATCATCTTCATTAAATGTTTGTGCGAAAGCATGATTGCTAATTAAGCTTGCGCTTGCGAACATTACTGAAGCAAAAAGTGTCACAGAAAATGGTTTTTTGTTATAACCTGCAGACATGATATTTCTCCTAATTGAACAATGATAATATTAACTTTTCTTCAATGCTTTGATGCTGACATCATTGGGATGAATTTTGATTGCCACCTTTGTTTCTTTACGTAACATATGGCTTTCACCGCCAGTGAGATGATTGGTCATCACAGCATTTTGTACCAAATACATACCTTTAATTTCTTGAATACCTTTATTGGCAAGGCTTTTGAATTTTTCGCCTTTTTTATTGAAAAATACAATATGTAATGGCACAAGATATTTTTTGGAAATCACCAAATCTAGGCGATTATAGGCTTCGGTTTTATCAACGGGTACAGATGAGATAAAATAATATTTTTCATCTTCTTTAATCAGCTTATGGGTGTCTTGGTCTAATGTGCGCCCTGCCACATCAGAAAATGAAAAGTCGGAACCCATAAATGAATCATCTTGTTCATCACTGCGTAATTGTTTTACCGAACGAAATGCAGGCAGATAAAGCCACTGATTTGCTTTGGTGGCTTGGTCTTCTTTTTCGGTTAAAAGCCCAGTGCCTTTTACCGATGCTGGCTTATAAAAATTGACTAAAGTATGGGTTGTGGTGTTTTGGTCAATTAACTGTTTGGTTGAAAAATATCTTTTACGCTCTCTTTTCGATTTATCAATGATAATAAGCTCGACTTCGCTTTGTTGCGTGTTATGTTTGCGTCCTTGATCTTGCACCATTTTCATAATCTCACGACCATCAAGGGCATGGGCGATATTATTGAATAAAAAAACAAATGCGATAACAGAAAGCAAAGCAAATCTTGTAATTTTAATTGAATGTGACATTGTAATATTCTCCAGAATACATATTTATGTTATAAAAAGTAAAATTTTGCAACTACTATTTAAGTTACTTACGTGCTTAATTAACATATTATTAACATTTTGTCAAATAATAATTGTGTAAAAAATAATTAATTATTTTGAGGCGTGTCACAATAAATACACATCTTATAAATTATTTTGGCAGTGATTTGGCATTGTTTTTGCCTATCATGCTTTTGAATGTAATAAAAAATCTTGCATATTATGTTTGTGTTGTATAAAATGTTAATCTTGTTACTCAAGAAAAAAGTTAGTAGAGGTTATTAGGTGGTTGATACTGATATAACAAAGGGAAATGGTCAGAATAGTTCTGATAATGGTATTGCAACAATACCATCGCAATTAGATGTGGATACAAGCAAGACGCAGCAAAAAGCATCGGCAAACCAAAAATATTTGCAAAAACGGGCGAATATCACAGGTTTTAGAAAGCTCATTAATGTGATATTTTTGGCGAGCATGTATGATTGGATTTTTAATAAAGTAAAATTAAGCACCATTATTGTCATTTCATCTGTGATGCCATTGGCAGCGGCCACCTTTTGGGGGTCACAAATTTTATATGAAAGAGTGTCGCGCTACATTGAAGTAGGCCATTTTGTTGAAAGCTATACTATCATTGATAAAGCGTCTCAGTTGCGAGTTGCAATGGCAAAAGAGCGTAATCTTGTGCTTGCCAACCTTTTGCAACCCGGTAAAATATCTGCACAAGAAATTGAGAATATTAGTAATGAACGACAAAATATTTCCGATTTAATGTTGATTGATTATTATAATTTGCTAGAAACCGAAATATTATCAGAATCGTTTGCACAAGATTTGACGACTGCCATTCAAGTGTTAGGGGATAGTTTGGCAACCATTGCTCTTTATGAAGACAGCGAAGATATTTATGATTTCTTGGAATATTACGGTGCTTATAATGTGGCAACTGAAAGTTTGCAAAAATTATTTTCTGTCTTCTATATTCATGCAAAAGTAGAAGAAGTTGGGCGTGCTTTATTGGCAACGGATGCTTTTCTCACTTATTATGATTGGGTTAATCGCGAGCATATTTATCTTTATTCTTATGGCAGTGGCACCTCTTTTGACGATGAGTTTGGCATTGAAGTGAATCAAATTGCGATAAGGGAAGAATTGGCAGAACAGGAATTTTTTGCATTCTCTGATATAGATGCAATTGAAGAATTTCGGCAAAATGTTGAAAAAGTTTTGCAAACGCATCCTACCAATAGAATTTTGCAAGAAGTGCTTTATAGTGATAATTATGAAGTTGAAGATATAGAGGTTTGGTATCGGCAATCGGAAGATAGGCTGAATATAGTTAATAGTTTTTATGATTTGTATATCAAAAATAACATTGACGAGGTAGGGCAGGCCTCTTATCAAGAGGCATTATTTTCTCGCAACTTAAATGCAATTATTGTTGCGATTGTGTTATTTTCAGTGTTTGGCTCAATGCTTCACACCACCCGTTATTTGATTTCTGCCTTTCGCAGAATTGCTTTGATTATGAGCGAGCTAACACAAGGCAGGCTTGATGTATATGTGCCAAAACCCACACGTAACGAGGTGGGCGAGATGTTTAGTGCGTTACAGATATTGAAAGAAAATGCGATTGAGCGTGAAAAATTGCATCAACAACAGCAAGACCAAGCAACAAGAAGAGAGAAACGCGCTGAAGCAATGGAGCATTTGATTAGTGAGTTTGATGTTACTGTGGGACAAGTATTGCAGACGATTGATGATGCATCCGAAACATTACGCAGAACTTCTGATATTATGAATCAATCGGTCACCAGCACCACAGAAACGGCTGATGCGGCAGTCGAAAAATCAACGAAAACCACTGAAGATGTGCATCAGGTGGTGACGGCGGCAGGAAACCTTGCCAATTCGGTGCAGCAGATGAGCGAACAATTTAGGCTTTCAGCTGAAGTGGCGCATCGTTCGGCTGAACGTGCTGAAAAAGTTGATGAGGTCTCCAATTCGCTAGAAGAATCAACCAACCAAATCAGTGATGTGTTGGGTATTATTAAAGATATTGCCGAGCAGATTAATTTGTTGGCGTTAAATGCTACTATCGAAGCGGCACGTGCGGGTGATGCAGGCAAAGGTTTTGCCGTTGTTGCTGGTGAAGTTAAGAATTTAGCAACCCAAACATCGCAATCCACTGATAAAATTGATGGTCTTATTCAAGATGTACAAGTGATTACCCGCGAGGTGTTGAATATTCTACATGGCTTGAAGGGTGCCATTGATGAGGTGGAAACAAATTCTAGCAACATTGCCCAATCATCTGAACATCAGGCAATAACAACTGTGCAGATTAGCGATAATATGCGTAACGCCGCAAGGTCGGTTGAGGATATCGGCACAGATATTACAGTGGTGCAGGAAAATGCCAAAGCGGCGCGCAAAATCTTTACCGAAGTAACTGATGCGGTTTCGGGTTTGGCAGAACAATCGACAACGCTTTCACATGCGGTTAATAAATTTTTACACGAAATCCGCAACACCTAAATTCTCACTTATTTGCAACAATCATCGTTATATTTCTAGTTTTTCACTATTAAATGCAGTATGATTGCGCTATAATGGCGTCAAACAGAATATTATTCTATTGTTAGAATATTTAGCGAAAGGTTGTGGCATAATGATTAAAAATGATGTGGTGAACCCAGGGTGCATTGATAATGCCACCGATTATGCGATTTTACAGCATTTACAACAACGTGGCAGAATCACCAATGCTGAACTTGCTGAACGTGTCGGATTATCGCCTTCGGCAATGTTGCGGCGGGTGCAGATGTTGGAAGATAGTGGCATGATTGTGAATTACACCGCAAGATTAAATCCGCAAAAATTGGGCTATAAGGGTAATATTTTTGTGCATGTCAGTCTTGATAGCCAAACAGGGCAAGCCTTGCAGGAATTCGAACAAGCAGTGCTGGCAGTGCCACAAATTATGGAATGCTATCTGCTTGCGGGTGATAGTGATTATTTGTTACGGGTGATTGTAGGTGGCATTGATGATTACGAAAAATTACATATTCAAACATTAACCTCACTGCCGCATGTGGCACGAATTCGCTCGCTATTCACATTAAAAACTGTGATAAGAAACACGGCATTACCGCTTCATGAAGGCGCGTAAATTGGGGAATAGTGAATCAAACATTAATGAGTTAAACACTGCTATCATGGCGGTGAAAGTGGCGGGCATAGAAGCGATGAAACTATTTCGCAATCATACACTCACCATAGATTATAAAGCTGATGCCTCACCCGTTACATTTGCTGATAAGGCGGCTGAAAAGGCGGTATGTTTGGTGATTGGGCGCGATTATCCAGATGATGCGATAGTGGGCGAAGAAATGGGCGGCAAATTACGCAAAACAGGCAGACAATGGGTGATTGACCCGATTGATGGCACCAAAAGTTTTGCGGTTGGCAATCCTTTATTTGGCAATATGGTGGCGTTTTGCGATAATGCTGTGCCACAATGTTCGGCAATTTATATCTGTGCGCTAGATATGCTCTATTATGGCGATGCAAAAAATAGGCAAAGTTTTTTACAAATCGGGCAAGCACCACCTAAAAAAATTAAAACAAATCAGCATGTTAAAAAATTATCAAACGCAAAACTATTAACCACTAGCCCTGATTTATTCAGCCCTGCATCGCGCCTATTGTTTAATAATATCGCAAAACAATGTGCCTTTACCAATTATGGTGGCGATTGCCATAATTATATGTTGGTGGCATCAGGTTTTGCCGATTTGGTGATGGAAGAAGGGCTGAAATCCCATGATATATTACCATTATTGCCGATATTACAAGGTTCAAATTGCGTGGTGAGTGATTGGCAAGGTGAAGAAATTACTTATAATGGTACCGATAATGGCGAAACTGATGGCCAGATTTTGGTATCGTCTAATGATTCATTACACCAAAAAGCGCTTGCCATTATTGCTACTTCTTAAATTATTGATAATTTGGTGCGGAAAAACTTTTTTTGATATTGCGACAAACAGAAAAAGCAAGTATCATCTGCCAGAAATTTGACGAAGGAGGAGTTATCTTTTGTCGCATTATTCAGCTTGGCAGGTGTTTTACAGAGGCTTATTCGGTAAAAAATGGTCGCCTGCGCTTACGTATCCCGAATTGCAATCGCGCTATGATGTTATTATCATTGGCGGCGGAGGGCATGGCTTGGCTACTGCCTATTATCTGGCGAAAAATCACGGCTACCGCAAGATTGCTGTGATTGAAAAAGGCGCGATTGGGCTGGGCAATGTGGGGCGCAATACCACCATCATACGGTCAAACTATATGTTGCCTGAAAATAATCGTTTTTACGAAAAATCATTGCAGCTATGGGAAAGCCTCTCGCAAGAGATTAACTATAATGTGATGTTTTCGCAACGCGGTGTTCTTAATCTTGCCCATTCTGATGCCCAGATGGATGCTTTTGCAAGGCGTGGCAATGCGATGCGCTTGCAAGATATTGATGCGAAATTATTAAATCCCGAACAAGTAAAAGCCTATTTGCCACAATTAGCGATGGATGATGTGCGTTTTCCGATTTATGGCGGTTTGGTGCAAACACGTGGTGGCACGGCAAGGCATGATGCGGTGGCGTGGGGGTTTGCACGGGCGGCATTGACAATGGGGGTTGATATTATTCAGCATTGCGAGGTGAAAGATTTTGTGATGCAAGGCGATAGGGTGGTTGGCATTGAAACCACAAAAGGGCGTGTGCTTGCCGATAAAATTGGTATGGCGGTGGCAGGAAGCACTAGCCTGCTTGCCAATAAATTAAAATTAAAATTACCGATTGAAAGCATGCCGTTGCAGGCTTTTGTTACCGAAGCCATCAAGCCAGTATTGAATCGGGTGGTAACATTTGGTGCAGGGCATTTTTATATCAGCCAGTCTGATAAGGGGTCACTGGTGTTTGGTGGCAATTTAGATACCTATAATAGCTACGCGCAACGCGGTAATTTGCCAGTGGTTGACGAGGTAATTACAGAATGTTTGGCGTTATTTCCACAATTTGCAAAACTTCGTCTGCTTCGCAGTTGGGCTGGAATCATGGATATGTCGATGGATGGCACGCCTATTATTAGCGCAAGCCCATATGAGGGGCTTTATCTTAATTGCGGTTGGTGCTATGGCGGTTTTAAGGCGGTGCCGGGCTCTGGCTTTGTATTTGCCCACACAATAGCCAATGGCAAACCGCATCAGCTGAATGCAGCGATGGGGCTGGAACGATTCAGCACTGGTAATATTGTTGACGAAAAGGGTGCAGGCCCTTATCCTAAAGCGCATTGACTGAGTTGAAAAGGAAGTTTTGATGCGAATAAATTGTCCATTATGTGGTTTACGTGATTTAGAGGAATTTAGCTATCATGGCGATGCCAAGCAGGCAAAAAAACGCCCTAGCAATGGCGGTATGGATATTGCCAAGCGTAAACCGAGTGAAAAAGAGATGGCACAATGGGTTGATTACGTTTATTTGCGCGATAATATCGCGGGCAAACATGATGAAATTTGGCAACATAGTGCGGGCTGTCGACAATTTTTACAAATCATACGCGATACCAGAAATCATGAGATTTTTTCAATCAAGCTTTATGAAAATAGCTTGGCTAATCCATCAGCTGATAAAAAGCCTAAAAAAGGAAAAGCGACATGAAGCGTTTGAAACAAGGCGGTTTGGTTGATAGAACGCGAAAGATTACTTTCTATTTTGATGGTAAACGCTATAAGGGTTACCCTGGTGATACGCTTGCCTCAGCCTTATTGGCAAATAATGTTAGGCTGGTGGCGCGTTCCTTTAAGTATCATCGTCCGCGTGGCATTGTTACCGCTGGCAGTGAAGAACCATCGGCTTTGGCAGAAATTGGCGAGGTAAAATACCGTATCCCCAATAGTCGTATGACGACACAGATGCTTTACGATAATATGTATGCGCGGGCGCAACATGCTTTTCCTTCCATAAATTATGATTTCGGGGCTATTAATAATCATCTTTCGCGCTTTTTGGGTGCAGGTTTTTACTATAAAACCTTTATGGGCAATACACGCAACACAAAATTTTGGATGTTTTGTGAAAAATTTATTCGCCGTGCCGCAGGGTTAGGGCGCGTTGCTTTGGTAGATGATAAAGTCTATTTTGAACATTTTCATGCCCATACCGATATATTGATTGTTGGTGGTGGCGTTGCGGGCATTTGGAGCGCCTATCGCGCAGGTCTGCAAGGGGCAAAAGTGATTCTGGTTGACCAAAATTTTATCATTGGCAGTCAGCTACTTGGTGCAGAAGATAAGGTTGATAATGCCTCTTTGTATCAATGGGGGCAAATGCTATTAGATAAGTTGCAACATATGGATAATGTTACGCTGCTACCTTGTAGCACTGTATTCGGGCTTTATGATGGCAATGTGGCGGCTGTGGTGGAACGGGTGCATCATAATAGCAGTAGAACCCAAACCAATGCGCTACTGGTTGATGGCGAAACAATTCCAGATAGCGAACATCATGGTGTACCTTATGAGAGACGGTGGAAAATTTATTATCAAAAGGCAATTCTGGCATCAGGCGCGATTGAGCGGCATTTGGTGTTTGGTAATAATGATTTACCGGGCGTGATGCTATCGGAAGCGGTGGAACGCTATATTAATGAATATGCGGTATTGCCCGCCCGAAAAAATGCTGTGGTGTTCACCAATAATGATTATGCTTATCGCACCGCCTTTGCTTTACGCAAAAATGGTATACAGACGGTGATTGTTGATGCGCGCCTGCCGAATGATAAAACCAAACAATATATTGATAAGGCGCGTGGCTTGGGTATCACGGTGCATAGCGGTGCTGTTGTTACTTACGCGCGTGGCAAAAAAGCGGTGCGTTCGGTGCGGGTGCATCAATTTGATGCACAGACGGGCGAGTTACACCGAAAAGGGCACCATGTGCGCGCTGATTTATTGGCAGTTTCAGGTGGCTTTACGCCGACAATTCATTTGTTATGCCATTTGGGCGCAAAGGTAAAGATGAAAGATGATACGCTAGTAATGCCAGAAAATGCCCCAGCAATTGTGGCAGGCAGTGCCGCCACGATGCATGGCATGAAGGCGGTGTTGCAATCGGCTGAAAAAGCGGTACAACAGGCATTTGCTGATTTAGACCTACCATTAGCAGAACATGATTTGCCTGCAATCGATGAGCATGACCCTTATTCACCATCTCTGCCATTATGGGAAGTGCCATGTTTCACCGATGTGAAAAAATTTGCCGATTTGCAACATGATGTGACTGCCAAAGATTTGCATCAGACGGTGCAAGAAGGCTATCATAATGCTGAACATGCCAAACGCTATAGCACTGCTAGCATGGCGACCGATCAAGGCAAAATATCGGCAATGAATATTGCGGGCATTTTGGCAGATGCACGTGGCGATGATTTGAATGATGTGGGGCTCACCAGTTGGCGTCCGCCTTTCACACCAGTGAGTTTGGGTGCTTTTGCGGCAACACAACGTGGCAGCCATATCCAGCCATTTCGTAAAACCCCGATGCATCAGTGGCATGAAGAAAATGGTGCGGTGATGGTGGAAGCAGGCTTATGGATGCGGCCGCGCTATTACCGTCAGCATGGGCGCAATATCACCGAAGCCTATATTCATGAAATGCACCGTGTTCGAAAATTTGCTGGCTTGTGTGATATTTCTACATTGGGCAAGATTGATGTTGTAGGGCCTGATGCGGCAGAATTTTTGAATCGCGTTTATGTCAATAAATTTCTGAAGCTAAAAGTCGGCAAAGCGCGTTATGGTGTGATGTTGCGCGAAGATGGTATCATTTTAGATGATGGCACGGCGGTGCGTCTTGATGATAATCATTTTTATATGACCACCACCACTGCACAGGCAGGCACGGTGATGAATCATTTGGAATATCATCTTTCGGTGATTTGGCCAGACTTAAAGGTAAGAATCAGCTCGGTAACCGACCAATGGGCGGCGATGGCGTTAAGCGGGCCATTGGCGCGCGAGATATTATCGCAAATGACCAAAGAAGATGTGAGTGATGAGGCATTGCCCTTTATGGGGGTAGGGCATTTTATCTGTAAAGATATTCCAGTGCGCGTGATGCGGATTAGTTTTTCGGGCGAGCTTGCCTACGAATTACATACCCCTGCCCATTTTGGTTTGCCACTATGGACGAGTATTTTGAAAACGGGTGGCAATCAGATTATCCCTTATGGTACCGAAGCCCTTACATCATTACGAATTGAAAAAGGGCATATTGCGGGTGCTGAAATTACAGGCCATACCAGCCTGCGCGATGTTGGGCTAGATGGCATGGCGGGCAATCAAAAAGATTATATTGGCAAAATTTTGAGTCTGCGGGCAGGGCTGAACCATGATGAGCGTGAGCAACTGGTTGGTATCAAAATGCACAAAAATAGGCGTTATGTGCGCGGTGGCGCAACAGTGCTGGTGAAAGATAAAACCATGCCGAAGGCTGAGGCTGCAATTGGGCGCATCACATCATTTTGCTATTCTAATGTGGTTGGGCAGAATATCGCGCTGGCATTGGTAAAAGATGGGCGCAATCGGCATGGCGAAAAAGTGTTGCTGAAAGATTTTGTGCGTGGTATCAATTCCGAAGGTGAGATTTGTGACCCGATTTTTTACGATAAAAAAGGGGAGATGGTACGTGGTTAAAAGGCTATTTCCACAACAAATTAAAGGCATTGATGAGCATTATGGGATTCGCATCAGAGAGGCGCCACATATTTATAAATGGGAGGTGCATGCCTTCCCCGATACGCTGACAAAAGTGAATAATATGCTCAACAAGCAGACCAGCGTTACGATTCCTGAAAACCCTGCCGACATCATCAATGGCACACGCACACGGGCGTTATGGCTTGCCCCTTGTAAGGCGTTGATAACCTCGTCTAAGCCGTTAAATATCAGCATACCACCCGCATTGGCGCTGAGTTGCGACCAATCCGATGGCAGAAAGGGAATTCGCATCACGGGCGGTTGCGCGCAATATGTGCTGCAAAAAGGGGTGAGTGTGCCACTTGACCGCGATGATGGCGCAGATTTTGTGGTGCAGACAGCATTGCATGGCATATCGCTGATTATCGATGCCCATAAAAGTGGGTTTGATATTTATTTCTATCGCTCATTTGCGGTATCGTTTCAAGAATGGTTGCTGCAATCATCGCTTGAATATGGCTATATGCGCGAATGATTTTTGATGCCTGATTTTATTCATTTGCGTGGCTTTAGCTCTTATTCTTTGCTAGAAAGCGCGCTTAAAATTTCGGATTTAGCGGATTATTGCCAACATTACAAAATGCCCGCATTTGGCTTATGCGATAAGCATAATATGTGCGGTGCGGTTGAATTTAGCAAAGCATTTACCAAAGCAGGATTGCAACCTATTTTGGGGCTAACCTTGCAAATCGCTCTCAATGATGATGCCTCCTCTGATAATCATCAACATAGCACAAATAGCGCATCACTTGGTTTGATTGCCAAAGACGAAACTGGCTATCGGCATTTAAGCGCGCTGAGCACAGAATATTACCTTAATGGGCGTAACCCCATTGCATTACAACGCTTATGCGAGGCAAATCAGGGGCTGATTGTGTTGACGGGCGGGCAAGATGGCTTGTTGAATCATTTGTTGCAATGTAACCCAGATGATGCCGAGCAGATGCTTGCACAGCTGAAAAATGCGTTCGATACACGGCTTTATGTAGAGCTCACCCGTCATGGCGACCCACAAGAAAAAAAGACCGAGCCGAAATTATTAAATATTGCCGCCGCCTATCGCTTACCATTGCTGGCAACCAATCATTGCTATTACCGCAATAAAAATCATCATGCAGGTTGGCGCGTGTTACAAAATATCGGCACGGGTGGGCATTACATCAATGATGGCAGTGATGAATATGGTGAACATTATCTGAAAAGCCCTGCCGATATGCAGGTATTATTCGCCGATTTGCCCGATGCGTTAGAAAATACAGTGCATCTGGCGCAAAGATGCAGTTTTTTGATGCAGGAAAAAAAGCCATTATTGCCAACTTATCATGATTTTGGTGAGGGCAATGAAAGCCAAGCTGAGTCTGATTATCTAACAAATTTGAGCGAGAAAGGCTTAACAGCAAGGCTTGAAAATTATGTTTTTCCGCGCTTTGCCAAAAATAAACATGGAGAATTGAAAAAGCAATATTATGATAGATTGCATTACGAACTTGATATTATTCTCGATAAGGGGTTTGCGGGCTATTTCTTGATTGTCGAAAATTTTATCCGCTGGGCAAAACAACAAGGCATTCCAGTCGGTCCAGGTCGCGGTTCTGGCGGTGGCTCGGTGGTGGCATGGGCGCTGGATATTATCGATTTAGACCCGATTCGGTGGGGCTTGCTATTTGAAAGATTTCTGAATCCTGAACGGGTATCGATGCCCGATTTTGATATTGATTTTTGCCAAGATAGGCGCGGTGAGGTGATCAATTATGTCCGCGAAACTTATGGTGACGAACAGGTGGCGCAAATTATTACTTTTGGCACGTTAAAACCGCGTGCCTGTGTGCGTGATGTTGGGCGCGTGATGGGCTTGCCCTATCCAGTGGTTGATAGAATTTCTAAGCTGATTCCTGATTTTTGCTCGCATATCGCCCCTTTATTGCAAGATGGTAAAGAAAAAATAGAAGCGTTGCAAATCATGTATCGCGATGATAGTCAGATACGGGTTTTGCTTGATTTCACCAAACAGCTTGAAGGGCTGTATCGCCATGCTTCCACCCATGCGGCAGGTGTGGTGATTGCCAATCAAAAGCTGGTGGATATTGTGCCGCTTTACCATGATGGTAACGAAGATAATTTGCCCGCCACGCAATTTAGCATGAAACATGCGGAATTTGCTGGCTTGGTGAAGTTTGACTTTTTAGGGCTACGCACCTTAAGCGTGCTTCAAAAAGCAGCGCAGATGATAAAGCAAAATCATGATGTGGATATTGATATCAGCGCTATTACATTTGATGCACCAGAAATTTACAAAATGCTGGCACAGGGCGATAGTTTTGGCGTGTTTCAGTTTGAATCAAGTGGCATGCGCGATGTGTTGCGTAACATGCAACCCGATAGGTTGGAAGATTTAATTGCAGGGGTGGCATTGTATCGGCCTGGCCCGATGGAAAATATCCCGATCTATAATGCACGCAAAAATGGCAAGGCTGAGGTGCGCTATCTGCACCCATTATTGGAACCAGTGCTGAAAGAAACTTATGGCATCCCCGTTTATCAAGAACAGGTGATGCAAATGGCAGAACAATTGGCGGGCTATTCATTGGGGGCAGCCGATAGATTACGGCGCGCAATGGGTAAAAAAATACCAGAAGAGATGAAAGCGGAACGCGAACATTTCATTAATGGGGCGGCCAAACATCATAATATCGGCAAGGCGCAGGCGGAACAGATTTTTAACGAAATGGATGCGTTTGCGGGCTATGGCTTTAATAAATCACATGCGGCGGCCTATGCAATCGTGGCGTATCAGACCGCATGGCTGAAATATTTTTATCCGCCCGAATATTATGCCGCCATGCTAACTTACGAAATGCACAGCACCGATAAAATATCGCATTACCGCACGCAAATTGAACAGCAGGGCATTTTGTTTTTACCGTCCGATATTAATAAATCCGATGCTGGTTTTAAGGCAGAGATGGGTGACGAAAATAAGGTGTATTTGCGCTATGCGCTAGCGGCATTGAAAAATGCGGGCGAAGATGTGATGAATGGCATCATTACCGAGCGCGCTAAAAATGGCGATTATACAAGTCTAATTGATTTTGCCGAACGAAATTGCGATTTACGGATTGGGCGGCGCGCTTTGGAAACCATGTGCAAAGCGGGGGTTTTTGATAGTTTGGTAGCCCATCGCGCGCAAAGTTTTGAAGCGATTCCTTTGATGATTGCCCATGCCGCCGCTTGTTTGGCGCAACGCGATTCCACACAAAATAATCTGTTTTTTGATGCCCAAAATGCTAACCCACCACCCCCTGCATTGCCAGAAGTGGAAGAGTGGACGCATCACGAGATGCTAAATCATGAATTAGATGCGGTCGGTTTTTATATCAGTGACCATCCGCTTAACCCCTATGGCGATATATTGCAGCGGCTGAATGTGCTACAAGCCAAAGATATTGACGGCAAAAAAGGCTTGGTAACATTATGCGGTATTCCGAACAGCATGCGTAAAATCAATAGCCGCACGGGTAAAAAAATGGCGTTTGTGACTTTTTCTGATATTAGCGGGCAGTTTGAACTCACTTTATTTGAAGAGCAAATTAATAGCCATCGCGATTTATTAGAAGGCAAAGCACCATTGTTGATTAAAGCCGAAATTCGGTATCAAAGTGATATGCAGGGGCAAGAAAAAATGCGGCTACGCTTTATCGAGCTCAGCTTGCTTGATGATGGTTTGGCTGAAAATATTCATCAAATTACGCTAATTTGCGCTGAGCCAAAATGGTTGCAAATGGTGCATAATATTTTGCAAAATCACGGACAGAAGGGCAGTGGTAAAATCATGCTGAAACTACCAGTTGATGATAAAATGGTGATTTTAAAATTAGCAGAGCAATATAATCTTTCACCGGGATTGCTGAACGCTTTTCGGTCGACTCCACATATTGATGTCCATACCAGTTGATAATGGCCAGTTGATGATTACGGGATAATCTCGCATTGCCCATAATGATTGAGGTCAATCGCAGGCCCATAAAATTCATGAATTGTGCCACGACATTCAATCGTGAAGCCCCGCAAATCATCAGGCCAGCCAAGCTTATTTTGTATGAGTAAAAATCTGGTATCTATGGCGCGAACGGTGAAATCAGTTTGCCATTCATCGCCAAAATTAAGATAAACCACATTTTTGCGTGTTTCGTGGTTTACGATAACATCGCGTACAATTCTATATTCCCCAATATGATTTGCGGCTTGAAGCGCATCAACAATAATTGGTCTAAAGGCTTTTTCTTGATTGCGCCAAATTCCAACCTGTTTTTCAGCGCCAATTCTTTCTAATTCGCGTAAATGTGACGCAGTCTCATAATCCAAATAAAACGGAAACATGATCGCGTGACCCGCTTTAAGCATTTCGTCTCGGATAAAAAAATCTGGTAAAATTTCAACTTCGGCACGTAATTGTATGGCAGGAGATTTAATTGCTGGAATCACCCGAACTTGCGTGCCTTTTGTGATGAGCTCGCGTAAATGCTTTATCCCTTCGGGGAACAGTACAATACCATCGAGCTTGATACGTCTATCATCGCTTAATATAATATGTCCGTTTTTATTAGCGGGTTTTTTAACAATTGCTAAAAAAGGTTGCGGTGCTTCAGTATCAATATCGGCTTCAGCTTCAATGTCATCAGCAGCCCACAGATTGCTGATGGGGGTAACAGCAAAAATGGTGATAATGAAAAGGGCAAGCAATAACTGCATCATTAAAAAAATGTGTGTGTTTTTGCTTGCCCCAATCATCATTATATTGTCATCATATTGTTACGAAAGACTAACGCCGAGAGAAACCGCCACGTCTGCCGCCGCCATCGCGGTCGCCACCGCCACGTCTATCGTCGCCACCGCCACGTCTGTCGCCGCCACCGCCACGTCTATCGCCACGGTCGCCTCTATCGCCACCACCGCGTCTATCGCCACCATCTCTTGATGGCGGGCCACTGCGTTTCGGCACTTGGTCTTCAATATCTGCGCCACTATCTTGGTCAACAACGCGCATTGAAAGTCTTACTTTACCGCGGTCATCAATGCCGATACATTTAATATAGACTTCTTGGCTTTCTTGCAGATAATCAGTTACCACATTCACGCGGTCATTGATAATTTCTGAAATATGCACAAGCCCTTCGCTGTTATATTGGAAAGTAACAAACGCGCCAAAATCAACTATTTTATTGACTGTGCCACGATAAATTTTACCAACTTCAGGTTCGGTTACGATTGATTTAATCCATTCCAACGCTTGTTTAGATGAATCGCCATCAGGTGCTGAAACGGTGATAAGACCTGTATCGTCAATATCAATTTTCGCGCCAGTGGTTTCGCAAATCTCGCGAATAACCTTGCCGCCAGTGCCAATCACATCACGGATTTTTTCCTTATCAATTTTGATATTGGTAAGGGTTGGTGCGAATTTAGAAATTGAATCACGCCCTGCTGTAAGGGTTTTCGCCATCTCACCTAGAATATGCATTCTTGCCTTATTGGCTTGGGCGAGCGCAATTTCCATAATTTCACGCGTGATTGAAGTGATTTTAATATCCATTTGCAACGCAGTGATACCATTATCGGTGCCAGCCACTTTGAAATCCATATCGCCCAGATGGTCTTCATCACCCAGAATATCAGAAAGCACGGCAAAATCATCGCCATCTTTAATCAAGCCCATCGCAATGCCCGCACAAGGACGTTTTAATGGCACGCCTGCATCCATCAGTGCCAACGATGTGCCACAAACGGTTGCCATAGATGATGAGCCGTTAGATTCGGTGATTTCCGAAACAATCCGCATGGTATAACCAAAATCATCTTTGCTTGGTAAAAGCGGACGAATCGCACGCCATGCCAATTTACCATGCCCAATTTCACGCCTACCGGGTGGACGCATTGGTGATGCTTCGCCTACTGAATAAGGAGGGAAATTATAATGCAACATGAAGGCTTCTTTATATTCGCCATCAAGCGCATCAACGATTTGTTGGTCTTGCCCACTGCCTAATGTTGCCACTACTAATGCTTGGGTTTCGCCACGCGTGAATAAAGCCGAACCATGTGCGCGTTCCAAGATGCCAGTTCTGCTATCAATTTGACGAATTTCGTCAGATTTACGCTTATCAATCCGTGGCTTGCCTTTGAGAATATCGCCACGCACGATGTCTTTTTCCACCTGTTTGATAATCATGGAAACTTCCATATTAGCATCTTCAGGCACATCAGAAAGCATACCAGCTGCTTCTTCACGTAAGGTATTCAAAAGATTAGCGCGTTCTTGTTTATCGGTAATCCCGTAAGCTTTGCGGAATTTATCAGCCATACCATCATTGATGGTTTTACGCCATTCGCCGATGATTGGCTTTTCTGCTTCTACTTCAAATTTTTCTTTGCCAGCTTCTTTTGCCAGTTTTTCGATTAAATCAATCACCTCGCATGATGCTTTATGCCCAAGCATGACGGCTTCTAGCATGGTTTCTTCCGAAAGCTCATCAACTTCCGATTCCACCATTAACACGCCTTCTTTGGTGCCAGCAACAATGAGATCCAAACGGCTTTCTTTCATTTGCTCGGCAGTGGGGTTAACCACCAATTTATTGTTGATATAGCCAATCCGTGCCGCCCCGATAGGTGCAACAAACGGTGCGCCACTAATAGCAAGCGCCGCCGAAGCACCAATAATAGCAGGCACATCTGGGTTGTTCACTAAATCATGCGCTAACACTGTGCAGATAATTTGAGTTTCGTTGAAGAAATTCTTTGGAAAAAGTGGACGGATAGGGCGGTCAATCAATCTTGATGTCAAGACTTCTTTCTCGCTTGGGCGTCCTTCACGTTTGAAAAAGCCACCGGGGATTTTACCTGCCGCAAAAGCTTTTTCTTGATAATGCACGGTAAGTGGGAAAAAATCCATACCGGGCTTTACTGATTTTGCATAAACTGCATTACATAAGATTTCCGAGCCGCCATAACGTACCATGACCGCACCATCTGCTTGACGTGCAATCAGCCCTGTTTCTATTGATAATTGCCGACCATAATGATCAGCTTCTTGTTTTTTGATATTAAACATTTATTTTCTATTCCTTAATAAAGTTAAATGTGGCAGCTTATACTAACGGCGTAGGCCGAGACTTTGAATCAATTCTTTATAACGTTCGGGTGTCTTGCGGTTGAGATAATGGAGTAATTTTCTTCTTTTGCCGACCATTTGCAATAGTCCACGCCGTGAATGGTAATCTTTTCTATGTATCTTAAGATGTTCGGTCAATTCAGCAATGCGAGCGGTTAAAATC
>JAHZMA010000012.1 GCA_022599575.1 Alphaproteobacteria bacterium
CAATATGATTGGTGGTATTGAAACAAAAAATGCGGATATCCCTAGCAATGGTGATGTTAGTTTTGTTGGCAAAGGGCGCGGTTATTTCAGCCATGTGAGTGCTGATATATCAAGCTATGCCACCATTTTTGATGTTACCACCGATATTGATTTTTTTGCAAAAACTGTGGATGTTAATAGCACGAATACGCAATGTGCCGATGCTGAAAGTAGCGGTTGTGCGGAAAATCCAGATGCGCTTGATTTTAGCACGCAGGAAACATTCATTTATGTTATCGGTGATAAGGTTGGTTTTCGTGGCGATGTTGCGCTGAAAGCCGATAGCACATTTACAGGCATAATTGACGCACGGTTTTATGGCACAAAAGCACAGGAACTAGGTAGCATATTTGCGATGCGTGATGAAACGGGTGGCTATTATTATGGCGCATTTGGTGGTGAGCGTGAGGGCGTTGTTGTGCCGAGCGTGTTTAACACCATATTGGGCAATGAAAAGGTAACTGTTGCTGAAACGATAGCGATAGATGATAATATTGACAACAATTTTTCTCATGATTCGCTTATCGCACTGGCCGATGCGGGTGATGGTACTGCGTTCACGATGAATGCTTTGGCTGTTTATAAAGATGATACCACTGACTATATAAGGGCGCCGAATCGTGGTTGGGATAGGGCCGATACAACACGCGTGATTGGTCTTGCAAAGATAAATGGCACTGCGGCCTCTCTCACTTTTGATGTGGATCATAACATATCAGGCGTAACCGCCTATTTGAATAGTAAAACCTATACAGCCAATATAGTTGATGGCACGCCTACTGCTATGATATTCAATGCTACTCGCATTGACGGTGCGGATAGTGTTGCTAGCACGGCACTGATTAATGTGCATAGAGGCAGTGAATTTTTCGGTTTTGATTCCAATTATATGGCGCATATCAGCTGGAGTTTGATAAAAACAGAAAATGAGCTTGCGACTGATGCGTTGGATGTGCGTGATGATATTTATGATATTGATGGTACGATGTTGGCAGGGATAGAAACCGTTGATGCTTCTATCCCCTCATTGGGCAAACAAGTTGAATTTATGGGCAAGGGGCAGGGCAGTTATGGCAGTCTTACTGAAAGTTATGATACGATATTTGATGTAAAAGCAACAGTTGATTTTGATGCTGGTAATGTCGCAATACTTAACAGCAGCGACACATGCAAAGCCTCTGATGGTTTAAATTGTGGCAATGATGCCGCTAGTTTCCTTGATTTTAGCATCACATCAGCTCCGATATATTATAATTCTAATAATATCAGCGGTGATGTTGCACTGAAAAGTAACACTGATTTCAAAGGTATGCTTGATGCGCGTTTTTATGGCAGTGATGCGTGGGAATTTGGTGGCACATTCGCGCTCACCGATGGTGATAGTAACAGTTATTATTATGGTGCATTTGGTGCGGTGCGTGGCGGCATTGTTAAGCCATTTGTATTGAACGTCACAATAAGTGATAAGACTGTAACGCTTCCTAGTGATGTTGTCGCGCCTACAATTCCTATTGATACCGTTACCAGCAATTCTTATCAATCTCTCACTGCCATTGCTGCTACTGATAAAGCTGTGGTGCTGAAAGGCTTATCAGTTTATAAAGATGATACCACTGACTATATACGTGCGCCAAATCGGGATTGGGCAACATATGCTGATAAAGTAACAACAACCAGTATTTTCAGACTTACTGATTCTGCCACGTCGATTGTTTTTAGTGGTATCAATAATGGCGTAACGCTTTACACGAATGATGTCTATACTAATGATGATGTCAGCATTGAGGTGGATAGAAGTGTGGTTTTCGGCTTTGGTGCTAACTATATGGCTTATATCAACTGGGAAATAGATGATGATTTTGATAATCCACGCGATGGTTTAACGGGTAGTGTTTCTGATTATAGCGGCAAGATGCTTGCTGGTATAGAAACTCTTCATTCGGCTATCCCTTTAACTGGAATCCTTGAATTTAAGGGCAAAGGGCGTGGCACTTATGGTGAGGTTAAAACAAGCGATGATGTAGTGTTTAAGGTTTTAGCATCAGTTGATTTCAATGGTAAAAATGTAACGTTTATCAGTAGCGATACATGCAAAGCGTTTGATGGTGCTGATTGTGGAGATAATGGCGCTGATAGGCTTGATTATCTGAATTTTACATCGGCGATATTAGGCTTTGCTGATAAAAGTGGTGATGCAGTCAATCGCATCAGTGGTGCTGTCGTAATGATTGATACAAAAAACAAGCTAGCAGGCACGCTTGATGCACGGTTTTATGGTGGCGCAACCGAAGAGCTTGGTGGCACATTTGCACTTACCAATAGTTCAAACTTTTATTATGGCGTGTTTGGTGCATTGCGTAGTGGTATTACGGCATCGGCGATATTTGATGCAACAATAGCTAATGAGATGGCAACGCCTAATGCTACCATCAGCACAGGTTATAATTCGCTTACCGATGTCGCCAATGCTGCTGATAGTTTTACGATGCGCGCTTTATCGGTTTATAAAGATGATACTACTATTTACACACGGACGTCGTCCGAACAGAGTTGGGCAACAGAGGCTGACAAGGCGCAAACCATCAAGATTGCAAACATTACTGGCTCAGCCGCATCGCTTACTTTTGATGGTGGTGGCAATATATCAAACGAAACGCTTTACACGAATGATGCTAATGTCAACAATAGCGCAACTATCACTGTTGATAGAAGCAGCGGCTTTTTTGGCTTTGATTCCAATTACATGGCTTATATCAACTGGGAAACAGATAATGATTTTGACGATAAGAGCACTGGTTTAACAGGTAGTGTTGTTGATTATAAGGGCGCGATGCTGGCTGGTATAGAAACAATAAATATCAACTTAAAGGGTGAAGTTGATTTTGAGGGCAAGGGACGTGGCACTTATGGCGATGCTAATGGAAGTTATGACACTGTTTTTGATGTAACAGCGAGTGTTGATTTTGATGGTGAAAAAAATGTAACGATTAGCAGCAGCAAGACATGTGAAGTGGTTGTAAATGCTGATTGTGGTATTGGTGGCACTGATAGGGTGGATAATCTTAATTTCAACACAGGCGAAATTACCTTTACCGCTAATAGTATCAGTGCAACAAACTTTAATGTAAATGGTATGGGTGGTAGGCTTGATGCACGTTTTTATGGTAGCGCTACCCAAGAATTTGGTGGCACATTCGCGTTTGCCAGTAATTTAAGTTATTATTATGGTGTGTTCGGTGCGGAGCGTAATGGTATTACTGCGTCGATTGTGCTGGAGCCTATAACAGATGCGTCGGTAAGCGGTAAAAATGCTACTGCTATCACGACTGCTATTGACAATAATGGTAATTATGTTTCGCTTGCTGATGTTACAAGCGCAACATTCACGGTGAAGGGCTTATCGGTCTATCAAGATGATAGCACAGAATACACACGTGCTAGTCAGAATAAGGATTGGGTCAGTAAGGCTGATAAGAAGCAAATCATCAATATTGCAAACATTACTGGTTCGGCTGCCTCGCTTACTTTTGATGGTGGTGGCAATATATCAAACGTAACGCTTTACACGAATGATGCTGATGTAAATACTACCGCAACTATCACTGTTGATAGAAGCATAATTTTCGGCTTTGCTTCCAATGATATGGCTTATATCAGCTGGGGTTCAATGCAAACCGCAACTAATCTTGATAATTCCGCAACAACAGACACACTTACCAATATTAATGGCGCGATGCTGGCGGGTATCGAAACAGATAATAGCAATATTCTCACATTTGGCGCGACCAGATTTACGGGTAAAGGGCGTGGCACTTATAGAGAGATTGCAGATAATGTGCTCATGGGCTATGATACTGTTTTCACTGTTACCGCATCAGTTGATTTTGCGAATACAAATGTAACGATTAGCAGTAGCGAGACATGTGAGATGGTTGTAAATGCCGATTGTGCGGTAGGCGGTGCTAATAGGCATGATTTTCTTAATTTCAGCACAGACACCATAACATATACAGGCAACAGCATCAGCGGTAATGTTGCGCTTACAGAAAATAATCAATTTAGAGGCACGCTTGATGCAAGATTTTACGGCTATATTGGGCGTGAATTTGGTGGCACATTCGCGATGAGCAACGCGAATAGCTATTATTATGGCGGGTTTGGTGCCGAACGCGAGGCTTTATACAATTTCATGCTTAATAGCAATAATATTGCCGCGCCACTTTCCGCAACCATTCCAAATGGTGTTGCGCGTGCGGTTGCCAATGATAGCAATGGTAATGAATATGTTTCACTTTATCATGCAACTGATGATGCAAACGGGCAGGATAGAAAATTCACCATGAATGCATTAGCTGTTAACGCGATTGATGAAACCGATTATGTGCGCGCGCTGAATAAGGCATGGGGTAGCGCCGATAGAAATAAAGATGTAACATTGGCAGTGATTGAAAATTCGCTGGCATCGCTTACGATTAATGGAAGTGGGCAATTATCTGTGGCATCGATTTACTTAAATGATAATATTCCTTACACAGCCGATGCTTCTAGCCTTAATAAAACAACATTAAGCGGTAATATCAATAATCTTGCAGGGTTCAGCACTAAAATCACCGTATCGCGCGATGCAAGTCTGTTTGGTTTTGAGTCATCAGATATGGTTTATATTGATTGGGAAATCAGTCAAAGCTTGCCAACAAATGCACAAACGACAAAAGTCGATAATATTAAAAAGCGGCATGGCATGATGATAGCGGGCATTGAAACTGAATTTTTAAGCATTCCCACCGTTAATTTGGTGATGTTTACAGGCAAAGGGCGTGGTTATTACGGTAATGTGGCGGGTGATACTGGCTCCGATACCATTTTTGACGTAACGGCAATAGTTGATTTTGCTGATAAAAATATAAGGATTGGCGGCAGCAACACATGCGAAGCAGTTGTAAATGCTGATTGCGCGGTTGGCGGTGCAAATCGGAAAGTGGGGCTTGATTTTACAACCGAAGAAATAAATTATTATGGCAATGAAATTAGTGGTGATGTCACTGCTGGCGGTATAGGTGCAGGCAGTCTAACAGGCAGGCTTGATGCCAGATTTTATGGTGATGGTGGGCATAAATTGGGTGGCACATTCGCCCTTAGTGATGTTGATAGCTATTATTATGGTGCATTTGGCACGCAACGCAGAACGCCTATCACGCAATTTAAGTTTAACGAAACATTGGCAAGCGAATCGGGTCCTGAATCAACGGTTGATTTTCTTATCACTAACCAAACACAGCATGATTCGCTTCATGCGGTGGCTCTTGCTGATGGCAGTAATAGTTTCACCATCAATGGTCTTGCTGTCTATCAAAGCAATCAAATTGATTATGCCAGAGTGCCAAATAAGGGTTGGGGCGATGCTAGCACTGATACCGACCAAGAGATTACTATCGGCAGGCTCAGTGATTCGGGTGCAGCCATTATCTTTGATGGGAATGGCAATATTTCAGGCATTGCCACCTATTTATCAATCAACCCCTATATTGCCACCAATATCTATACGGCGACGGTTACCACGCCTATATCTAACACTGATGTGCTGGGGCAAACTATTAATTCTGATGATACCCCTGATGATACCACCAAAGCTGTGATGAATATCTATCGCGGTGAAAGCTTTTTTGGCTTTAAGTCATATTATATGAGTTATATCGATTGGCGGGTAACAAGAAAATTTACTGATTTGGGTGATGGCACAATTGATAGAAGCTATGATTATAGCGGGGCGATGCTTGCGGGTTTAGAAACTGCAGGTGCTAGCATTTCCAGAACTGGCATATTTACCTTTAGCGGCAAAGGGCAAGGTGTTTATCATAATAGCAAAACTGGTGCTGGTGGGCAGACCAGATTTGATGTTACCGCTAATGTTAATTTTTCTAGTAGAAGAGTTACTATCAATAGTTCTCACAGTTTCACATGTGCAGATTTTAGCAATATTGGCACTTGCACATCTAACCATAATATTGGTGAATTTTCTACGGGTAGCACACCTATATATTATGCTTATAGAAAAAATAACATCAGCACTACTGATGTTACCGCAAATATCGCGGGCAATAGCCTTACTGGCACGCTTGATGCGCGCTTCTATGGTGGAGATGGCTATGAATTAGGCGGCACATTTGCCCTCAGCAATGAAACATATTATTATTATGGCGCATTCGGTGCGCAAAGACCCTATACTAGCTTGCCAGAAATGGTGGCAACCACCCATTCTGGAACGCCAACAACATTTAATGCCAATAATTTAACAGGCTTTAATGATAGCAACCGTGCAAGTAAAACCAATAATGCCCTACCAACTACCACTGCGGTGTTAATAACAAAAAATAACACGACTACTAATCAAACAATCAAAACTGAAAACATCACGGGCGCGGTGGTTGAATTTACCTATGATAGCGATGGTGATTTTGCTGATGATAATGATGGGCTCATATTCTATGTTGCGGATAAAAAATACCGCACAGCTTATGGCTATGGCATTACGGATTATATTGCTGATCTTGGTCCCGTCGATGCTGGTGATGCTGACGCGCCTCTTGTGTTTGGGTTAAGCAAAAGGAGTAGTTTGTTCGGCTTTACGCCTGCTTATATGGCAAGGGTTTCTTGGCAATTGGAAGAAACTGCTTATAATGCTTATGGTTATGCCATCACTGGTTTTGAAACGCTTGGCAGTAATATTCCCACCACTGGCAATGCTATATTTGGTGGCAAAGGGTGGGGGCGATATGTTTCTGCTACCACCAGTAATATTACAGTTTTTGATGTAACAGCCAATGTTGATTTTAACAACCGTAATGTAGTATTATCAAGCGCGAATACATGCACTTATATCAGTGGCGGTAATTGTCTGCTATATCAGTTGCCACAGTTAAATTTTACTAGCACATTAGACTATAATTCTAGCACAAATGCCATTAGCGGTGCTATTGCAACTATCGGTGATGGCTATACCAACTTAACAGGCACGGTCGATGCCAGATTTTATGGCAATGGCACTGATAAGGCAACAGAATTTGGCGGCACATTTAACCTCTATAATAATCAAGCGGTTTATATTGGTTACTTTGGTGTAAGGGAATTAGCGACCATTAATTTTATATCAACCAGCCATGCTGATACGCCAACCAGCTTTAATCAGCATAATTTAACAGGCTTTAATGATACTGCTCGTTTTGATAATGGCACTCCTGATGATACCATTGATGATGTTGGCAAAACCAATAATGCCCTGCCAGCTACTGCTGTGCAGATAACCAAGCAAAGAACTGGCAATCAAACCATCACCACCGATAGAATCACGGGTGCGGTAGCTGAATTTGATTATGAGAGCGGTGGCGCTTTTGCCGATAATGGCTTCAGATTTTATCTTACTGATAAAAAATATAGCATAACCGGTGGTGATGGCGTTGACGATGCCCGTATCGGTCAGGATTATATTATTGATTATTCACCCGATGCTGGTGCTGCTGATGCGCCTAGTAGTGGGTTTGGGTTAAGCAAATTTAGTGATGATTTCGGCTTTACGCCTGCCTATATGGCAAAGGTTCATTGGGGAGCGAGTAAAACGGCTTATTATACTTATGGTTTTGCCATCACAGGCTTTGAAATGATAGGCACTGCTATTCCCACCGCTGGCAATGTTGTATTTACAGGCAAAGGGCGTGGGCAATATTATTCTATCACCGCTAGCGCTGTTGATTACATATATTTGAATGTTACTGCCAATGTTAATTTTGCTACCCGTGAAGTGGGTTTAGCCAGCGACAATACATGCAATAGCAGTGCTTCTAATTGCCCGAAAGCCCGTCAGCGCCCTCACCTTGATTTCACTGGCAATTTAAGCTATGCAGCAGGCACAAACGCCATCTCTGGCAATATTATAATTGCGGGCAGTGGTGGCAACGCAATGTTAACAGGCACAGCCGATGCCAGATTTTACGGACCCAATGCCGAAGAATTTGGGGGCACATTTAGCTTCAGCCATATAAATGACGATGGTAAGGTGGTTGCAGGCTATGTCGGTTGGTTCGGTTTGCGGAACAATGGTGCCATTACCGCACCCAGTGCACCAATCTTCAACCATAACAATCTCACAGGTTTTGCTGATAATGCCCGCAACAACACAAGCAATAATAAATTGCTGGCAATCGCCGCATCGATAACCAAAAATAATGATAAATCAATCAGTAACACTGGCATCACCACCGCAGCGATTGAATTTGCTTATGATAGCAATGGTGATTTCACTGATGGTGAGGGCTTTACCTTGCATCTGCCTGATAGAAAATATAGCACAATCGCTGGTGCAGGCGGTACTACTAATTACCTTCTTGCTAGTGATTCAGATAAAACCAAATCGGTCAATGATAATGGTGATATCGATAAAGCGGATCGGCTGGGGTTCAGCAAATCTAATGGTGTTTTTGGGTTTACAGCAGAATATATGGCAACAGCTAGGTGGCGGGTAACTGAGGATAATAATGCGAATGATGATTATGAAACCATCGGCTATGCCATCGCTGGTTTTGACACCATTGGCACTGATATTCCTACTGCCGGCGGGGTGATATTAACTGGCAAAGGCTTTGGGCAATATTACGAGAATAACACCGCCTTTGTTGCCTCTGCCTCCGCTACCATCGCCGCCAATCGCTATTATAATGTAACGGCCATTGTTGATTTTAATAAGCGCAATGTAAACCTATCAACCACGAATACATGCAGTTCTCGCTCTGGCACTGATTGCGCGCAAGCGAGTTATCAGGAACCTGAATTTGATTGGACGGGTGAATTAAACTATGTTGCTGGCAAGAATATTCTCACTGGCAATGTTGAAACGGCAGGCGGTAACGGTAATATCAAGCTAACAGGCACAGCCGAAGCCCGCTTTTACGGACCTTTGGTACAAGAATTAGGTGGCATGTTTAACATGAGTAATGCCACATCAGACTATGTCGGCTTTTTCGGGGCGCAACAGCAAGTTGATAACACCATCGCGACCAACCATGCGGATACGCCTACAGCATTTAACGCGAATGGCTTGACAGGCTTTAATGATACTGCGCGTAATGGCACAACGGGCAACGCCTTACAAGCTGCAACCGCTGTGCAGATAACCAAAAAAAGTGATAACACAATCACCAATGATAGAATCACGGGCGCTGTGGCTGAAATTACCTATGCGAGCGATCGTGATTTGCATGGGTTAAGTTTCTATTATGCTGATAAAAAATATCGCACAAACAGTAATGGTAATTATCAAAATCATATTATTGATGATACGCCCGATTCTTTTGATGCTGATACACCTAACCAATTTGGAATGAGCAGGTCTTCCTTTCCTTTCAATTTTGTGGCGAATTATATGGCAAGAATTTATTGGGGATTGGATGAAACGGCTTATGATGCTTACGGCTATGCCATTACTGGTTTTGAAACGCTTGGCAGTAATATTCCTACCAGTGGCACTGCTGTTAGCTTCACGGGCAAAGGGCAAGGGCAATATTATACGAGTGCTGGCACTGGCAGTAAGTTACCCTTTTCTGTAACCGCCACTGCTAATTTTACCACGCGCAATATCGGTATCACAACCGAGCATGATGGCACGAGCAACGACAACCTTAATCTCACGGGCAATTTAAGCTATGATGCAGGCACGAACGCCATTTCTGGCACCGTTGAAACCGCAGGCGATGCTGATAATGCAAAATTAACAGGCACAGCCGATGCCCGCTTTTACGGACCAGCCGCCGAAGAATTAGGTGGCACATTCAGCATGAGCAATGCTGATGCAGGCTATGTCGGCTTTTTCGGCGTGAAAAAATAACACCTGCTTTAAAATGAAAAACCGCTAGAACGAGCCCAGCGGTCATATTTCATATAATTTACTATAGCTTCCATCCCAAGAAAAATATAAGTAAAGTTGCATTTTTACTTTTAAATCAGTAATATTACATTATTATACGAAGCGTATATTAAATGCAAGCAATAATTTACATAGGAATAAAATAATGGGAATTAACCAACAAAATCGTGATAAATATAGTGGCAAATATCTTATGGGGCTTGATGTAGGGGTTGGCTCGCTAGGTGTTGCGCTTATTCTGCCTTGTGCAGAAGGAAAAGAAGCTGAAATTATTGCAGGCACGTCTATTACGTTCAATGCAGCTGCCGATAATAGTGACAGGCGTTTGAATCGGGGGTCTCGGGTGCGTTTTAAGCGCCGCCGCTCGCGCAAAACATTGCTTCGTGACTATCTCAACATATTACTCAAGCTTGATGATAGCGCCATTGATAAAACGCATATTCCGCATAAACGCATTGCGGAATCTAACTCCGCGATTGCGCTTCGTGCCAAAGCACTCAATGAAAAATTACAGCGCGATGAATTATTCCGTGTTTTCATGCATCTCACCAGCCATCGGGGGGTGCGCCTTACCAAAGCCGTCAGTGACGAGGCGCAAAAAGAAAAAGGCGCGACCACAAAAGCGATTGCAAAATTAGAGGCAGAATTAAAAGCAAAGGGTTTTCAAACGGTAGGGCAATATTTGGCTTATTTAGAAAGTGAAAAACAGCCAACCCGTATCCGCCGTAATTATCAAGGCGAAAGCGATTTTTCATATTCGCGCGATTTGATTCGGGCAGAGTTTGACGCAATCATTAAAAAGCAACGCGTGTTTTATCCTGATATTTTTACCGATGAGAATGTTGAGAAATTAGCCAATGGAACCAATGATGCAGGTGATGGCTTCGGAATTTTCTGGGAGCAAGGTATTGATGCCAATAAAATTGCGTCTAGTGTCGGCATTTGTTGCTATCAAACTGAGGATGGTGCCAAGCCTGAAAAAAGAATCCCAATATCCAGCCATCTATTCCAACAGAAACGTTTGATGGAACAGATTAATAATCTCAAAATTTATCAAAATGCCAAGCTGGTTGGCGCGCTTACATTACAGCAACGCGATATTGTTTTTGCACGCGCCATGCAGGAAACCACTGATATTACCGCAAGCAAAATCAAAAAATGGCTATCATTGCCTAGCAATCAACAGTTAAATATTGATGCGGGCGCGAAAAAAGGCAAAACTACCGAACAAAAATTGCGTCCGCATGTTGCATTAGAAGCCATTAGCAAAACCGAACTGATAAATTATTGGCACAATTTTACTGATGAGCAAAAAGAAACCGCAATGGAATTATTGCGTGACGATGGCGATTCTAAAGAAAATCGTGAAAAATGGCGATGCGCTTTTCCTGAATTATCAGACGCATTGTTAGGCATATTGGAAGATGTCATCTTGCCCGCTGGCTATGCCGCAACGGGCAAAACCGCTACGCAAAAATTGCTAGACCAATTGCGTGCCGATGTGATAACGCACGATAAAGCGGAAGCAAAGGCGGGGCTGAAGCACCCTAAACCGACAGCAGATAGAACAAAACTCCCTTATTATGGCAGTCTTGAATCGCTACGAAGCTACTGCCAAGGCGTGCCAGACAAGCCAAACCCCGAACATAATGCTGAGCAACAATTTGGTAAAATTCCCAATCCCGTTGTGCATCGGTCGCTGAATAAAATTCGTAAAACCGTCAATGCCTATATCAAACAATATGGGATGCCGATGCGAATCCATCTGGAAATGGCGCGCGAGCTGAATAAATCAAAAGCCGAGCGTGACGATATTGATAAGCAAAATAAGAAAAACCATGAAGCCAATATAAAATATGATAATCTTACGATTAGCTATGGAAAAAATCCCTCACGCAAATACCGCCGTGCCTTAAGATTGCATGAATGGCAAAATTATACTTGCCCCTATACGGGCGAAACAATTAATACTGCCGATATTTTTTCTGGCAAAACAGAAATTGACCATATTTTGCCTTATTCACGCACCATGCTAGATAGTTTTAGTAATTTGGTGCTGTGTATGAAAACAGCAAACCAATTTAAGGGCGAAAAAAGTCCCTACGAGGCGTTTGCAGGCGGATGGAATTATAATGGTAAACAGATTAGCTATGATGATATTTTAACGCATATCAGAAATTATCGTGATGGAAAAAAGAAAAAGTTCAATCAAGATGCCATGGAGTATTTTAAGGATAAAGAATTATTTCAAACGCGTTTTGAAACTGATACGCAATATCTTGCCAAAGTTGCCCATAATTATTTGGGCTGTTTGCTAGATTATCAAAAAGATATTATTTGTTTAACGGGCGGTATCACATCGGATTTACGGCATCACTGGGGGCTTAATAATCTGTTGCAGGAATTGGAAGATACGACCTTATCCGATAAAGGTAAGCTACAATTAGAAACAACCAAGCAAGAAGATTTTTTCAAATGGCTGAAAGAAAATCAAAAGGCACAGCAAAAATTATTGATTGAAAAAGCTGACACGCTTGAAGAAAACACCTTGCGCGTGGCACAATTTATCAGCAATATTGATGTGCAGAATCTTATTGATACGCCCCGTGATGAATGGCAAAAAGAATTAGAAATTTTATATACAGATTTCCACAATAAAAACCGTAAAGACCGTTCCGATAGCCGCCATCATCTGATTGATGCGATTGTCATTGCCTGCACCAACCGTTCCGAAGTGCAACGGTTAAACACTGCCAATACGGCTATAAACCATCGCAAAAAAGAAGAACAGGCAGGCGAAAAAAGTGATATGCGCCGTAGCAACTTAAAACAAAATCATCCTGATAATTGGGAGAATTTTCGTGCCGATGTGCGTGCCTTTATCTCTCGCCCTGAATTGGTGGTGCAAATTCCAAACAAAAATAGCGCATCGCGCCAAATGCACAAAGAAACCAACTATGCTAAAATCCTTGATATTCATGTGATGGATAAGCAAACCAAAACATTCATCTATGATAAATCATTGGTATCTAGCAAAAGCAGATTAGCAACATTGGTTGGCGGCAATCAAAATACGTTCGATGCGTTAACGCCTAAAAAAGATGAATTTTTGGATAAATTAATTTTCAAACCCAAAGAAAAATATTTTGATGCTTATAGCAACCCGCTAGATGAGGCAGGCTTCAACGCCATTAAAGCAGATCTAAAACAGCAAATTGCGGCACAGGCTGAAATACAAGAAATCTTGCAAGATTTGGTAAAGCAAGCGCCAAAAGAAGTGACGGAACTAAAACCTGCTATCAAAGATAAGCCAGCAGAACCAATGACGCGCAAAACATCACAACAAGAAAAAAATGCTTGGGCGTTGCGAGAATTTCATAAAACCGATAATCGGCAAAAATTCTTTACCTATAAAAACTTAAAAGTGAGAACAATCAGCAATAAATTCTTGGATAAAGATTTTCAAGGCTTGAACAAGCCAACCCGTCCGCAGCGTGTGGTGCAGTTAGGTAATAATTCTCATATGGAATTGTTCACCTACCATGATGCCAAAGGGCAACAATTAGGATGGGAAAGTATCAGTGTGATTGATGCCAATAAAAAGGGTTTTAATCCACAATGGCAAACAACATATCCAGATGCCGCTCTCATGATGAAATTACGCATCAATGATACGATAGAAATTTGGAACGACCCCGATGCTGATAACCGTAAACGTATCTTAACACGGGTGCAGAAATTATCTGGTAAATATATTGCATTATCCGCGCTTCACCGTTCTAAAACTGAAGATATAGGTGATCCATATCGCATACTCATTCAAGCACCAAGTTCATGGCAAAGGCATCAAGCTGAATTGATTCAGCGCGGACTAACAGGCAATATTTTCAGCCGTCAGAAACTATATTTGGAGTAATTTGCATGTGGCGTATTATTGATATTGCCCAGAATAACCGTCAGCTTGCCGTCAAAAACAAGCAATTATTGGTGCAGGAAGGCAAGGAAATTTTAGCCAGTTTTCATTTTTCAGATATCCATGCCATCATCATTCATGGGCATGGCATTATGTTTAGCCGTGCCGTGCTGGATAAGGCGGGCGAATATGGCATTCCACTGATTATTTGCAATGCCCAGCATTTGCCACAAACCATCACGCTACCGATGGTCGGGCATTACCATCAGCAAACGCGCGCCCATGCCCAAATTTCTGCTTCGGTCACGCAATATAAAAATCTATGGAGAAAGATTGTGCAAGCCAAAATTGCCGCGCAAGCACAATTATTACAGGCACGGCAATTGCCAGAATATTCTCTCTTAAAAGCGATGGTGGCACGGGTAAAATCAGGCGATACTGAGAATATGGAAGCGCAAGCCGCGCGAATTTATTGGCAAGCATTATTTGGCAAAAAATTCAGGCGTGATAGCAATGCCGAAGGACTTAATGCACATTTGAATTATGGCTATGCCATTTTGCGCGGTTCGGTTGCACGTGCAGTGGTGGCAGCAGGTTTATTGCCCGCCTTTGGTTTGCATCATGCCAATAAATTGAATCCCTTTTGCTTGGTGGATGATGTTATAGAACCATTCCGCCCGCTCATTGATAGGCTGGTGATAGAAAATCACGATATATTTATTGGCGATGTAACCCCCGAACATAAAGCCATTTTAACTGATATTATCAATCATCCGATTATTTATCATGATGAACAAATTTCTGTTCATCATGCAATTCAGAACTTATCCACAAGTTTGGCACAGATTTTTCTTAAAGAGATAAAAGAATTGGCATTACCGCCTGTTATTTTTACGAATCGGTTATAAATTATCATGCTGTCAGGTTATCGCACAATGTGGCTTTTTATTATGTTTGACCTTCCCGTTACAACGCGGGTTGAAGCGCGTAAAGCGGCTAAATTCCGCAGTTATTTATTGGAGGAAGGCTTTGTAATGAAACAGTTTTCTGTCTATACACGCTTTTATGATAGTAAGAACCGCGCCCATGCCTCGCTTGCCAGAATTCAAACAAAAATTCCCCAAAATGGTATGGTCAGCGCATTGTTTGTTACGGATAAGCAATTTGGGCAAATTCAGAATTTTTGTGGCAGAAATCCGCAAAAAAACGATGAAATCCCGACGCAACTGGCACTTTTATAGATGTTTTCTGCTGGTAAAATATGGCTGAAAACCTTTATATATAGGGAATTCAGCCACATCTAGTATAGCATATTTCATTTGGGATGGAAGCTATAGCACCCAATCAAGATTTAAGCAAATTATCCGCAGTATAGCATATTTCATTTGGGATGGAAGCTATAGCTTTACCGAAAGAACTTAAAATGACTGAATTAGTATAGCATATTTCATTTGGGATGGAAGCTATAGCGTAAGCCTCGCCTTTATTCTGGCCCCCACCAGTATAGCATATTTCATTTGGGATGGAAGCTATAGCTCATAAGGAATAAACATTTTTTAATAATAAAGTATAGCATATTTCATTTGGGATGGAAGCTATAGCTGGGGCAAGCCCGATAGCCCGCGTTGCGCGAGTATAGCATATTTCATTTGGGATGGAAGCTATAGCGCGCCATCTATTGTTACCATATTACCACCAAGTATAGCATATTTCATTTGGGATGGAAGCTATAGCGCAAAACCCTTATTTCATTCAACCGCACCTAGTATAGCATATTTCATTTGGGATGGAAGCTATAGCATAGAACAAACACAAATCAGTTCAGACGTAAGTATAGCATATTTCATTTGGGATGGAAGCTATAGCGCTGTCTGTTTCATATTGCCATTATATAAGAGTATAGCATATTTCATTTGGGATGGAAGCTATAGCAATCACCTCTTTTGCCGCCTGCCATTTATCAGTATAGCATATTTCATTTGGGATGGAAGCTATAGCTGATGCGCGTGATGATAGGCGAACGCGTATAGTATAGCATATTTCATTTGGGATGGAAGCTATAGCAAAAATTTGACTGGATTTAACAGCGCGGCTAGTATAGCATATTTCATTTGGGATGGAAGCTATAGCTGGTGACGCGCAGGCTTATTGGGAGAGATTAGTATAGCATATTTCATTTGGGATGGAAGCTATAGCATCAACGCCATGTTCGAATCTTCCAACAGAAGTATAGCATATTTCATTTGGGATGGAAGCTATAGCATATTAATACCATATTGCTGATAATATTTAAGTATAGCATATTTCATTTGGGATGGAAGCTATAGCCTTAACATGATAAAGAATCATGTTCCCAAAGTATAGCATATTTCATTTGGGATGGAAGCTATAGCCTACGAATAGCTAAAAAATTCGATGGAATCAGTATAGCATATTTCATTTGGGATGGAAGCTATAGCTAGAAAGCATCAAATCATGAATTACGCTCAAGTATAGCATATTTCATTTGGGATGGAAGCTATAGCGGTAACATCTTCGCGGGCTTTTAAATTTGCAGTATAGCATATTTCATTTGGGATGGAAGCTATAGCATACCTGCGCTTGTTAGGTCAGCTACATGCAGTATAGCATATTTCATTTGGGATGGAAGCTATAGCTTCGATGGTATAGCTTTTCTATGTTTCACCAGTATAGCATATTTCATTTGGGATGGAAGCTATAGCCTTTAATTAAGATAGCCAATGATGCGAACGAGTATAGCATATTTCATTTGGGATGGAAGCTATAGCTAAAATCAGGCACCATAGAAAATTATAGAGAGTATAGCATATTTCATTTGGGATGGAAGCTATAGCTCTTTTAATATCGTTGCCAAACACACCTGTAGTATAGCATATTTCATTTGGGATGGAAGCTATAGCCAACCTCGTTCACATTCGCTTTACGTCCAGAGTATAGCATATTTCATTTGGGATGGAAGCTATAGCAAAAAAAGCCACCTCGCAAAATACGCGCGGAGTATAGCATATTTCATTTGGGATGGAAGCTATAGCATTAAATGATACTTTCTTTGGGGAACATGGAGTATAGCATATTTCATTTGGGATGGAAGCTATAGCGCTACTGCCAAAAGTCAGCATTGGTGAAAAAGTATAGCATATTTCATTTGGGATGGAAGCTATAGCCCTGTTAATCAGTATGATTTGCCGATAGGCAGTATAGCATATTTCATTTGGGATGGAAGCTATAGCCAGCGCGCAGGTTTTGATTTGGACCGTCAAAGTATAGCATATTTCATTTGGGATGGAAGCTATAGCTTAACTTTTTCTAACAAAAGATTAAAATCTAGTATAGCATATTTCATTTGGGATGGAAGCTATAGCCACTCCATCTCTTGGCAATATCGGCAAACAAGTATAGCATATTTCATTTGGGATGGAAGCTATAGCATGCTGATGATGCGGGTATTGTAAGTGCTAAGTATAGCATATTTCATTTGGGATGGAAGCTATAGCGCGGCATGGGTCTTCCCTAACTTTAGGAAAAGTATAGCATATTTCATTTGGGATGGAAGCTATAGCTATAAAGGTATGGCGCCAGCGCTCACCTCAAGTATAGCATATTTCATTTGGGATGGAAGCTATAGCATAGATAGGTTGAAAGCGCGGTACACAATAAGTATAGCATATTTCATTTGGGATGGAAGCTATAGCGGAATTACGGTCTTTCTCAACCTATCGCAGAGTATAGCATATTTCATTTGGGATGGAAGCTATAGCGCTAGAACACCACTTTACAATTCAAAAATTAGTATAGCATATTTCATTTGGGATGGAAGCTATAGCCCATATCTACAACTGTATTGTTAGCAATGTAGTATAGCATATTTCATTTGGGATGGAAGCTATAGC
>JAHZMA010000127.1 GCA_022599575.1 Alphaproteobacteria bacterium
CCTTCAGATGAAAGCACCTGCACCATATTTTGATTGCCAGCCACACGCCTGATTTCTTGCGCCGCCAAATCGGGCGCGGTTGGCGAAATAACGATTGAACCCTTAAAACGCTTATCGGCCTTTAACCATGTATCCGCCTGCCAATCATTATAGGCACTCACCAACGCTGCGGCATAATGCGGGTTAGAAAGCGTGGAAACTTCCAACGGCTCATCTGAGGTAAGAATGCCATAATCAATGTCGTATAAATCAAGATGGTCTTGGGTTAGCTTAATCCAGCCATTCATATCGTCAGCATCAATATCCATGCGCTTAAAGCCTTCGCTGAGCAGATAAGCGCGGTTGGCATAGGGCAGACTGCCCCGCGGTCCCGGCATTTCGCCACGATTAAATTGGTCTTGCCATTCAGACGCAAGATAGGGGAGCAACACTTCGGCACTATGCCAGAAATTATGCACATCACAATCAATTCTTACCATCACATTATCTCCTTTATTATCGCTATTATAGCATTAAATAAATTTTATCATCTTCGCGCAAAACTTCCACTTTGCGCGCTTTTATCCTTGTATCGGCAAGGCATTCCCCCGTTTTAATATCATATTCCCAGCCATGCCACGAACAACGCACCAGCTGTTTATCGCGTCCATAAATAAAGCGGAAACCATCTTTTTGAATATCCACTGGCAAAGCCGTGCCTGTTACTGGTCCGCCGCATAATGAGCCACCACGATGCGGACATTTATCGCGCAACGCATAATAATCGTCATCTATCTGATAAATTCCGTAATCGCGCTTATTCAGCATCACCTTACAGGGTTTTTCAGGACTAACATCAGTGATATGACACGCAAATTGTTTTTCAAATTGTTTTTCAGCCATTGAATTCTCCTTATCATTCAGCCGCAATATTTTGCTGTAAAGCCGCTAATTTAGGGTAGGTTTTAAGTGCGGTTTGCCCCAAGATATTTTCTTTCATATCAGGTGGCAGATTCAGCTTATCGATATTATCAAAATCCCAATGCGGAAAATCAGAGGCAAACATTAACGTATCTTCGGCATGAATTGCTTCTAACGCCGCCCATAATAATTTGGTATTATCAGGCTGTTCTAACGGTTGCGTGGTAAGGCGCACATTGCGTCTAAAATATTCCGATGGCAACATTTTTAGCCATGGCGTTTCTTTTTTTAGCGCCTTATAATCGCCATCTATCCGCCATAATATCGGGGCAAAAATCGCCACGCCACATTCTATCACCACCATTTTCAAATCAGGATATTTTTCAAACACGCCATTAGAAATCATGCTGGTGATTTGCGTCATTGCGCCCTGCCCTAAATTGGCATGTGCTTCCCAAAAATAGGTGAGTGGCCCATTCGCCACAATATGATGCGCATGAATACCGCCATGCCCGCCCAGATGAATCGCAAATGGTATCCCCATTTCATTACAGGCTTCGTAAATCGGATGATAATAAGGGTGCCCCAACGGCATCAAAGATGCTTCGGTTGCCAAAGCCTGCACCATGCGCGGATGCCCACCAACGCGTCTGATTTCTTGCGCGGCTAAATTTGGTTCGTTCGCGCAAATCACCACCGATGCGGCAAAGCGTTTATCGTAAGGCAACCATGTATCAAGCTGAAAATCGTTAAACGCGCTTACCAAGCCTGCGGCATAATAGGGGTCAGAAATGGTAGAAGCTTCGGGGGGCTCATCACCCGTTAAAATCGCATGGTCTATGTTAAATTCATCGCAATGGGCAGAGGTAACTTGCAACCATTCTTGCATGCTTTGCGGATTAATATCGTGCCGCTTAAAACCTTCAGGGTGATAATAAGGGCGATGGGCATGAGGAAATGTGCCTTTTTTTGGACCAGGTTTCTCGCCACGTATATAGCGGTCGCGCCACATTGGTTGCAGATAAGGAAGCAGCACATCAGCTGTATCCCAGTAATTATGGACATCACAATCAATTAACACCATGATAAAAACTCCCTACAAAAACGATGTTTTATTTTCTAACTGAAAAAATATAAAATGCAAGTGTTTTTTTAATATTCAACAAATATCAATCAAGTTATTCATTAATTCATTATATGCAAAAACTGCTTGCAAATGCTGGTACATATCAGTAAATATGTGGCTATGGTTAATGATTTTACATTAGGTGGCAATAATGTCTCTGGCAATAATATTGCTAGTGGGGCTGTCTCTGGCGAGGTGGTAACGCAAAGCCAATTCATCATCGATGGCAGTGATGAAAGCTTTATGCAAGATGTTATTGAAGCAAGCATGCAATGCCCTATCATGGTGGATTTTTGGGCGCCATGGTGTGGCCCATGCAAACAGCTTGGGCCATTAGTAGAAAAGCAAACCAATGCACATAATGGCAAAATCAAGCTGGTTAAAATCAATATGGATGAAAATCCGATGATTGCTGGGCAATTGCAGATTCGCTCAATCCCTGCGGTTTTCGCCTTTTGGCAAGGGCAACCGATTGATGCTTTTATGGGCGCATTGCCCGAAAGCGGGATTAAACAATTCATAGAAAAATTACTCGGCATCGCTGGCACTGGCGAACCAGAACAAGCCATGCCTGCCGATATTGAAAACGCACTCACCCAAATCACCGAAGGGCTAAAGCAAGCGCGTGAAACTGATGAATGGGATATTGATTCACTGGATAATTGGCAAGCAATTTTGGGCGAGATTATGCAAGCCATGCCCGAACGCACCGATATTGTGACACTATTCGGGCATTTATTATTAGATAGGGGCGATAATGATTTTGCGCGCCAATTGGTGCAAACCACCGAAAAGCCCGAAAATGATGATGCAATCACGCGGCTAGAAAAAAGACTGGCAATGGCAAGTAATATGGAAGACGCAAATGGCGATGCCTCAACATTATCGGATTTGCCCGATAATGCCCCATCAGCCGAACGTTTCACATTAGCACAACAATTATTTGCAAATGGTAGCGTATGGCAAGCGGCTGAACAAATGCTACATATCGTTAAGCATGACCGCGAATTTAACGATGATGCGGCACGTAAATATCTGTTGGAAATGGTGAATTCGCTTGATACAACCGATCCGCGTATCAGCATGATACGGCGTAAACTTTCTGCACTTTTATTTTCTTAATATTTCGGTTATGATAGGGCATGAAAACTGGATTTGACCCTGATTTTGACGATTTACCAAAAATCTTACCGATTTTTCCACTGGCTGATTTATTGTTACTGCCAAAGGGACGCGTGAGCTTACGTATCTTTGAGCCACGCTATATCGCGATGATTGATGATGCACTAAAATCTGGTCACCGCATGATTGCAATGGTGCAACCTATAGAATCTTTGGCTAAAGACAGCCCAAAAGAAAATGACGATGTTGATAATGACGCGCTCCAATTAGATATATCAGAATCAAGCATCGCCACATCAAAAATCACAGGTCATTGGAAAAAGCGGATGCAAAAATTACGCGCTACCCCGCCCAATCCCGAAACCTATCGCCCCGAAACCTATCGCATCGGTTGCGCTGGACGCATTATCAGCCTGCATGAAACCCTGCAACAGCAATATCACATTGAAATAAAAGGGCTTTATCGCTACCGCATCGCGCAAGAATTACCAAGCGATACGCCCTATCGGCAATGCGAGATAGATTTTACCGATTACCGCGATGATAGCGACATATTTGAAATTGACGCCAATCACCGCAAAGCCTTAGTTGCATCGGTAAAAAATTATTTTAAGATGCACAAAATTGAGTTTGAATTAAAATTATTAGATGGCTTGCATGATGAAGTGCTGGTAACATCATTGGCGATGGTGTGTCCGTTTTCTTCGGCTGAAAAGCAAGGCTTATTAGAAGCGCAAACATTAAAACAACGCGCCGAATTTTTACTTGATTTGCTAACAATCAACCTCAACAATAACAGCGAGACCGAATTACAATGAATATTACCGATATTTTGAACAACATCAAAAATAAGCGCATCATGGTGGTGGGCGATGCCATGCTGGATTGCTACATAGAAGGTGCTGTTATGCGTATCTCGCCCGAAGCGCCCGTGCCGATTATGAAAAACGCAAAGACCACTAAATTGGCGGGTGGCTCTGCCAATGTGGCGCGCAATATTACATCTTTATCTGGCGTGGCGGATTTGGTGGCGGTGATTGGTGCTGATGATTACGGACATGATTTATGCAAACTTTTGGCGGAAGATAAATCGCTCAACGCCCATTTTTTTACCGATAATAAACGCCCCACCACCACCAAGATTCGGCATGTCGCACAAGGTCAACATTTATTGCGGAGCGATATTGAAGATAGTAACAATTTTTCTGATAAACATTATGCCGCCCTATTAAAAACCGTGGAAAAGCTAGCCTCTTCTGCCGATTGCGCGATTTTATCCGATTATGATAAGGGCATTTTAACAGCTGAAATTTTTCCGCAAATTTTAACTTGCTTGAATCAGGCGGGCGTAAAAACCATCATCGACCCCAAAAAGCAGGATTTCACTTTGTTTAAGGGCGCTTATTTAGTAACGCCCAACCGTGCTGAATTACAGCAGGCAACGGGCTTGGCAGTGGATAGCGATGACGACATCACCATTGCCGCACGTCAATTATTGCAAAAAGCTGAGATTAACGCGTTATTGATCACCCGTTCCGAACAGGGCATGAGCTATATCAGCCACGATACCGCTTATCATATCCCCGCGCAGATACTCACCGTGTTTGATGTGGCAGGCGCAGGCGATACCGTGATTGCCGCAATGGCATTGGCACTGGCAGGCGGTGCGCCGATAAAGCACGCGATAGAATTTGCCAATATCACAGCGGCAGTTTCGGTAAGCAAGCGTGGCACTGCCACCGTTACACCGCAAGAAATTTTACGATTTGCACCGCATAAGCGCATCAAAACCATTGCCGAGAAAATGATGACTGCCGATGACGCACTCACCCTTATTGATGGGTGGCGCGAACAAGGTTTAAGCATAGGCTTCACCAATGGCTGTTTCGATATTCTGCATGCAGGGCATGTGTTTTCGCTCAGCGAGGCGGCAAGCAAATGCGATCGGCTGATTGTGGGCTTAAATGCCGATGAATCGGTGAAACGGCTAAAAGGCGATGACCGTCCGCTGAATGATGAGCATCATCGTGCGCTGGTGCTGGCGGGGTTGCAAGCGGTTGATGGCATTGTAATTTTTGGCGATGATACGCCATTTGAGTTGATACAAAAAATCATGCCTGATAAATTATTTAAGGGCGAGGATTATCAAATAGACCAGATTGTCGGCGCGGATATTGTGCAGGCAAATGGTGGCACGGTGGAACGTATCGCGCTGATGGATAATCTTTCAACAACGAAGCTGATTGATAAAATACAGGCTTGACATTCATAATAATAAAGGTTAAACAATTTCCTGTGGCTTTAAGGCATGAGATAGCCATCTCATCTGCCTTACCGATATAAGGGGGTGTAGCTCAGTTGGTTAGAGCGCTGGCCTGTCACGCCAGAGGCCGCGGGTTCAAGTCCCGTCACTCCCGCCATTATTATTTTATCCGCTAGAATTGCGGTAAAACCACAATTCGCTATAAGGGGCTTTGCGACCTTGCTAATCGCAAGGAACGCCCCTTAACCCCACCGCAGTAATTCTCTTCAATCGTTAGCAAGAGGGAATCCACAATGCAGGGGCGAAGCCCCCACAAAAATACTGCCTTTGATTGAGTCATCTAGCGACACGCACCTCCGCTAATGTTGAGCACAGCGGGGGGATTATCAAGGGGGGTCGCAACAAGGCGGGCAATCCCACGGATATGACCGCCGAGAAGTTGCGCCGCACCCCCCTTGATACTATGAAGCCAATCCGCAAAGCCCCCCATATAATAATGTGCAACAACACGCACAATTTTTGTGTCAAAAAACACCCGCAACACACTCCTAAACAGGTGATTGAGCCTGCCGAAATCCCGTGAGTTGCTCACGCACCCTTCGGCAAGCTCAGGGAGCGGTGAGGAGCGCACTCCGCCCTTTCGTCTTTCCCTCTTTTGCTTTATTTGAGAGTTAGCGCACCGCGCACTTGTACCGATGGCGTGCTTGGTGCGCCGATGACACTCACCATCACACACGGAATCCAGTAAAAGGGCGTAAGCCACCGATTCACTAGCAAGCCTCTCTTATGGGGTTAACCCCACCGCGCTAATAGAATTTCACAACAAGGGCAAGCAAGCTGATTGCAATAATAAACCGATAGACATTAGGGTTTAATTCTACTATCGCCTTTTGATAGAAAAACTTTAATTTTTTAATATAAATTGTTTCGTTTTGTGCAAACAAACCATAATGTTTGCTAATATCATAGATAGCAGATAAAAGAAAACCCACCCAAATAATGAGTAATATAACTATGTAAATCTCTGCAATGTTAGAATCATAGTTCCTATCTAACCAATTACCAAAATGAATAACCCAAAAATATAATGATTCTAATAAAATATAATCGTCAGAATAATCACCATTATAAAATCTTTCAATTAAAAACGGTATAACCAAAAACAAGAGCACGATTGCATATATCTGCAATGCCCTTTTCAATATCATTATTGGCTTCATGTTCACCCCTCACTCTTAAACAATTTACGCTTTATTTTATCAGCTAGCTTATTATCCGATTGAATGAAAAAACACAATATCGTGATAATGTTAATCACAATCCATGCCTCTTTACTGCCTAGCTTAACGGGTATAATCGGATTATGCAATATCACCAATAGGGTAAAGATACACACAAACACGCTATTATCATTTTTAAGCAAATCAGCTATATAATACAACCCACCCAAAAACACAATGATTTTCAAGAAAGTATAATAACCATAAGGCATAGGAAACAAGCCTATGATGGTAACAATAAAAACGATAAAGGCAATATGCGATTTTTTCATGGTTGTTATTCGTCAAACAACCCATCGCAATTTTTATAATTGCTTTCATAGCATTTGCTTGCCAATGCTTGCGCTTGTTCTATTTGTGAATTGGTCATATCTTTTGAGAAGCCCTTTATCACTACTGATGCATCATCATAACCATTGGCTTTTGCCATTAACGCTAATGTATAAGCATTTATATAATTCTGTATTACGCCATTGCCATGATAATACATAAGCCCTAAATTAAATTGTGTTTCGGCTTTACCTTGTTTAGCTGATTTGCGATAGTATTTTAGGGCTTCTTGATAATCCTGTGTTACGCCCTTGCCAAGACGATATGCCGTCCCTAAAACAAACTGCCCACCTGCATTGCCTTGTTCAGCTGATTTACGACCCCATTTTATCGCTTCTTGATAATTCTGTGTTACGCCATTGCCCGTATAATACTTACGCCCTAACGAATATTGCGCGTCTGCATGTCCTTGTTCAGCTGATTTGCGATGCCATTTTACCGCTTCTTGATAATCCTGTGTTACGCCCTTGCCGAATTGGTACATAAGCCCTAAAATATATTGCTCTTCTGCATCGCCTTGTTCAGAAAGTTTTTTTGTTTCTGCAAATGTTTGCGCCATCACTGGCATAGATAGTGATGCAATCAATAATGTGATAATAATAAATAGTTTTTTCATAGTAATAATCCTACAATAACAATTAAAAATTTTGATAAATATTCCATTCTTAATATCCAAATACAGATATGCCAACTTTACCGACAGGGCTGCCATCTTGATGTATTAAATTATTGACGCGGTAAGGCTATATGATTCCAGTAATTGAGTCAATCATATTGTTGTTATAGTATTAAGGAGGCGCGATTTCGTATCTCGTAGGCGGGTTTTACCCGCCATTACTGGATTCCGTGTCTCTTACACTGTGCCGTGATTACGGCACAGTGGCACGGAATGACGGGAGGAGGAGTGTTGTTAGATTCGTCAATACTGGCAGAGGTGCGTGTCTCATCACATTATTATATGGGGGGCTTTGCGATATTGTTTTATTATTTAAGGGGGGCGCGGTGATTCCCATTATATATGGGGGGCGCGAATTCGCTTCTCGGGCGTGAGGGCGGAGCCCACGCCCTTGCGAATGCCCCCCATACCCCCCGCTGTGTTTAATACTCACAATGGAATAAGTCGCACCCCCCGCTGTTACTCAATACTCATAAAAGCGCGTGCCCGTGATAATGCGCTTGCCACAAATATTAACCCTGATTCCAGTTGGTAAATCCACATGGTGGGCAAAGGTGAAAAGCGGTGAATATCCGCAACCAGTGAAGCTATCCGAACGCGTTACGGCATGGAAAACAGCCGATATTTACGCCCTGATAGAAAAAATCAATACAGGGGCAATCGAGCAAGACTTGGTTTGAAAATATATTTTCAAAGTTTTAGTCGATGCGGATTGCCTATTGTGAATCTTATTGAGCACCCCCCCATCTATTAGAAAGGAACGCATCAATCCAAACACGAAAGCAAAAGAGTAAAACACCATTGTTACGCCCTTTTGCGTGTTTGTATATCACTATCACGAACCGCCTTTTTATAGGAATGGTATGATAGTGCAATGCAAGGATAATCTTAATGAATGTAATCAATATCGTAAGGAACGATAAGCAGGAATATGCAAAAACATTGCAGAACTGGCTAGCAGGTAAAGATAAAAACAAGATGCTAGCTGATAGGTTTGCGGTGGAAATCAGCATCACCTATCATACGCGTTATAACCTCCTTAATGCTATTAATCAGCTATTAAAGCCTATCTTAACAAAAATCAATATCTATCATGGTGATAAAAACTGGCGTAAAGCATCAAAGCGTTATCTGTTACCCATCACTTTTGCTTTTGCTGATATAGCAGGCACGAGAAGCTTGAAGCTTCACCCTTTACGGATAAATCATCGAATGCAACACTCACAAAGTATTAATACTATCAGCAACCCCCATCATCATTGCATTATGCTTGTGCATGATGCTTATAGGGTTAAATATTCACCAAACGGACTTGCTGCTATTAGAAAGCGGATTGAAAGCATAACGGGCGTTAAAACATGCCATATCACCTTGCTAGCAACGCATAAAGATAAGCAAAAATGGATTGATTATGCAGGCAAGTTTCATTATGCCAATATGCACAATCCATGCTTGCTAGATGATACTTTCATTGTGCTTAAAGGCAATGCCAGTTATGATTTGTAACGCCATGATTTATGATAATGTGAATAATACTTGCATCATCATGCCATAAAAAAGTAATATCCGCGCATGATTGAATTAAGAGCATCATCAAAAAGGGTAAATATCATTCATGCTATTTGAAAAACAACAATATCAGCAAGATTGTGTTTCTAATATTATGAATGCACTTCAAGATAGTGAAAATTGCACAGATTTCACCCTATTACCTACAATGCTTGAAACGCTTGATAATATACCGATAAAGGATAAAGCACCTATACCCCGCCTTGATATTTTAATGGAAACAGGCACGGGTAAAACTTTTACCTATATTCAAACCATGTATGAGCTTAATAATAATAAAGAATATCACAAAAATAAATTCATCATATGTGTGCCACGCCTTGCCATTCGGGCGGGGGTTATTCAAAATATTAAACTCACCTCAGATTATTTTTTTCAAATCTATGGTAAACGCTTAAAAGAATATATCTATGATGATAAATCGGGTATCAATAAAATTTCACAATATTTGCGTGATAAGAATGAATTTTCTGTCTTGATTTTAACCAGCGCATCAATCGCGTTAAAGGGCGGAATCTTAAACCGCCGTCATGAAACAATAGGGGCTTTAGATAAATCACCTCTTGATGCTATCAGCAAATTAAATCCTATTATTTTTATTGATGAACCCCATCTGCTAAAAGGTGATGAATTTATCGCAAGCTATAACAAGCATTTCAGCCATTGCCTATGCTTGCGCTTTGGGGCAACATTTCCTGATAAAGAACATAAATTAGCAAATGTTGCTTATGTGCTTGATAGCATATCGGCTTTTACCGAACAGCTTGTTAAAAAAATTCGCGTTACCACCATTGTTGATGAAAATACCGATATTCGATTTTTAGAAGTTAAAAACTCACGCATCAAAATTTCTTATTTTAAGGAAAATAATGAATATTCAAAATGGGTAAATTGCCGTGAAGATTTAGGAATGGCAACGGGCAATAAAAATTATCAAAATATCTCTATTCTAAAAGCCACCAAAAAAGAAGTAACGCTCAGCAACCAAACCAAAAAAGAACTTTATAAAGATAATTATACGCTTGATGATGAAGCCATGCGCTATCTGGTAAGAAAAACCATCAAGATTCATTTTGCAAAAGAAGAAAGATTATTTAAGCAAGGCATTAAAACCTTATCACTTTTCTTTATTCCGAATATTCTTGATTTTCGGGGTGATAACCCACGCATCAAACATATCTTTGAAGAAGAATATAAAAAACAACGTGATGAAAAATTAATCACAAATATATCGCCCGCTTATAAAGCCTATCTTGCCAAAGATTATGATGATGAGGGCAAATTAAAAATCCATGATGGCTATTTTTCAGGCGATAAAGGTAACAAAGAGGCAAAAGAAAATGACGGCGTTAATCTTATTTTGAGAGATAAAGAAAAATTGCTTTCTTTTGAAACCCCTTTGCGCTTTATCTTCTCGGTATGGGCATTGCAAGAGGGGTGGGATAATCCGAATATTTTCAATATTTGCAAACTTGCTACCAGTAGTAAAGAAACCTCGCGCCGTCAACAAGTGGGCAGAGGGTTACGCCTTGCCGTCAATCAAGAGGGCAAGCGGCAAACCATCAAATATTGCGGTGATGACGATAACAGCTTTTACGATATTAACACGCTAGATGTGATTGTATCGGGTGCAGAAAAAGAATTTATTGAAACCATTCAAGCCGAAATTCAAGCCAATAGTTATGAATTTTTTGGTGATAGGCTAGGCAATGCCATGCTTCTTGAAAAGGGCTTTAACGAACATCAAGCCAATAAATTACTCAATTACCTTGATGATAATGGCATTATTGAATTTAATGAAGATAAAAATATTTATGATGTTAAATCACCGATTGCTGATTTTATCAAACAAAACCTTGAAAATCTACCGCCTGCTTTACGGGATATTCAAGATAAAATCATTGCATTCTTTGAAAATATCAGTAAAAGCCCGATTGAAAATGCCAATGAAAAATCAAGAAAAGTTAGAATCCGTTACGATAAATTCAAAGAATTTGAAGCCTTATGGCACGAAATCACCCGCAAGGCAAAAATCAATTATCATAACATTGATGATGATGCGCTGATACAAACCATTCACGATAAATTCAAATCTGAAACGATTGATGCAATTAAAGTAATTGCCAAAACGAAAATCTATAACCACGAAACCAATGAAATTGAGTCTCAAGATAGTGATACAATGGGTGATGTTACATTTTTCAAAAGAAAAAATGCCTATGCTGAATTTATCAGGGATTTTTCTAAAGCGCAAAATTTACCGCTTCACTTTATCATGAAAATCTTCAATGGTTTTGATGCAAAGGCTAAAACAAATATTCAAAACAACCCGAAACGCGCTAGCAACAGATTGCAAGCCATTATCAAGCAAGCCATTCATGCCCATATTGTGCAGAAAATCAGCTATCAATTTTCAAGCGATATTCGCATATCAAATGATAGCAGAAAAATCTTTTATGATGAGAATACAAACAACCCCATCACTGAAATTAAAGCGAGTAAATTAGGGCGTTACCATGCAGATGCCACACCAAACAACCATTATCTATACGATACCATTATGTATGATTCTATCATTGAAAAAAATGCTATCATTGATGACCCCACGCAAATTGATAATCAAAAAATCACCGTCTTTGCAAAATTGCCGCATATCTCTATCCCCACCCCTTATAAAAATTACAACCCTGATTTTGCTTATTATATTGAAAATGCCAATGGTAAGAAACTGTTTCTAATTGTTGAAACCAAAGGCTATGATAGTGAGGATGGCATTTCCACCAATGAGGGCTTAAAAATCCAATATGCCGAAAGTTTCTTTGCAAGTTTAAACGAAATCATGCAAGATAAAAACACTAAAATCATTTTCAGAAAACGCATCAACACACAAACATTGCATGATTTATTGCAAAATATCGTTAATGGGGCATCATAAATCATGATAGAAAAAACCGAAGCCAAAAAATTAGGCATTGCAACCACCACCGCAGAAGCTGATATATTAGATGAAAAACAGCAAAGGCTAGCCGCCTTAAAGCAAATTTTACCTGAAGCTATCAATGCTGATGGTGGCTTAAATATTGAGAATCTAAAAGCCTTGTTGGGTGGCGAAAATATCGCACTGAATAATCAGGGTTACGGGCTTAATTTTGCGGGTAAGGGTTTGGCAAAAGCCGAAACGGATAGGGCAACGCCTTATGAGTTAAAATTTGAAAAAGCGCAATCCAAAATTTTTGATGCAACAGAGAATATTGATGAAACCGAAAATGTCATTATTCGCGGTGATAATCTTGAGGTGCTGAAAATCTTAAAAGCCAATTATCACAGCAAGATTAAGATGATTTATATCGATCCTCCTTATAATACTGGCGGTGATGGTTTCCTATATAAGGATAATTTCACCCGTAGCCGTGAAGAATTAGAAGAGCTTGGTTTGGGTGCCGATACCATTGATTATTTAGATAATATCTATAGCACAAAAACCCATTCGGGTTGGCTTGCCTTTATGTATCCGCGTCTTAAACTTGCCCGCCAATTACTCACCGATGATGGCGTGATTTTTATCTCAATCGATGATAATGAACAAGCACCCCTGAAAATAATATGTGATGAAATTTTTGGTGAGGAGAATTTTGTAGCGCAAGCAGGTTGGCAAAAAGTTTATAGTCCTAAAAATCAAACTCGTCATATTTCAAATGATATAGAATATGTGCTAATATACTGTAAGAATGCTACACAATTTAGCATCGGTTTGCTTCCTAGAACAGAAGACATGAATAAAAGGTATAAAAATTTTGACAACGACCCAAGAGGTGAATGGAAATCAGGAGATTTAGTTGCCGCAGAAGAAAGAAAAGGCGGTCATTATATCATAAAAAATCCATATACAGGTACTGAATATGATGTTCCAAGCGGTAAACACTGGGTTTTTTCTGAAAAAAATATGCAAAAAATGCTTGAAGATAACCGAATATATTGGGGGAAAAATAATAATAGCTTTCCTAGTTTTAAACAATTTTTAAGTGAAGTTCGACAAGGTAAAACTATATCTTCATTTTTTTCTTATAAAGATTATGGTCATACAGATGAGGCTAAAAAAGATTTTATAAAATTATTTGGTGAAGAAGGCAGAACAATATTTGAAACTATAAAACCCATTAAATTAATAAAACAAATTGCTAGAATAGCAAACTTAAACAAAAACGACATCATCTTAGACTTTTTCGCAGGGTCTGGCACCACTGCCGATGCGGTGATGCAATTAAATGCCGAAGATGGTGGCAATCGTAAATTTATTCTGGCACAATTAGATGAGGTAATCGATACCAAAAAAGAAGCCCATCAATTTTGCACCGATAACAATCTCGCCCCCGTCATTTCATCTATCACGATTGAGCGCGTCAACCGCGCAGGCGAAAAAATCAAAGCCGAATTAGAAGCAAAAAACAAACAGGGCAATATGCTCGATGAAAAAACGGGTCAAGCGTCACGCTTGGATATTGGCTATAAGGTTTTCTCACTCACCCCCCGCCCGCAACTTGAAACAGACGATAATCAGCAAATTATTCTCAACACCAATCGGCAATCTGTATCTGATAAGCTGTATAATATGATGGTGGCAAGCAGTAAAATCCTCACCCTGCCCATCACCACCCTAGAAGAAAATATCCTTTATGAAATTGATAATGCCTATTATTTGCTGGCGCAATGTGAGAGTGATTTAAGCGACGTGGGCAAAGAAATTTTTATTGATGGCTATGCCGAAATAAGCCTAGAAAAATGGCTAAACACCACAGGCATTGATAAAGAGAATGTAAAGATACTTTATTAACCCCCTCACACACGCATGAGAGAAGTATCAATAGAGACACATGCAAGCGTTAATTGGTAACAACTTTTTTTTGCTTTTATTGACATAATGGCTATCAGATACAGGCAAGCATTAAGATAAAACACTGATAGAGTAAGGCTTATAACGCAAGCAAATCGCGACATTATACCATGTTTTATCATGCTTGTAAAATCACTCAAATTGCCTAGAAAAGCAAAAAAGCATAGGGGAGGCATAGGGGTTTGATAGGGGGGTGCAATGAGGGGTTTATCGGGGGGTTATGTATGGTTTAAGGGGTTATTAAACTGGCTTGCCTATATGATGATGATATTGTGCGTTTGTAGGGTAAAAACAAGAGAGCATAGACAGCAACGGTTATGCCTACAACCCCCCGCCCGAAAACCCGTTTTTTTAATTGCGATTTTCACCCCCCCGCCATTAATATTCATAAAATCAATAGCAAAGCCACTGATTTTATTATAGGGGGTTTTGCGACTTGCCTTATCGGCAAGACACCCCCTATACCCCATCCCATCGATAAAACCACTTGATAATTACCCTATTATATAGCTGATAATAGGGGTGTTTTATAGGGTTATTTCCATCAATTATGTCAGTAAAAACCATTGCATGAGGCGGTATGCCTATATATAAAGCCCCCCTTATGGCTTGCTTTTTTGGGATAGGCATAAAAAGAAGCCAAAAAACTGAAAAACTTGCCATGTGAGGTGAAAGTAAGGCATTAAAAGGCAAGCATTATCATTGCCTATCTGCTATGATGATGCTAGAATATCAATAAAATTACTGATAAAATCCACAATAAATCCACCCATATAAGCATGGTAAAAATCAAAATGGGGGTTTATATGGGGGTTTATTGAAAAGACACAATCAAAAAATCATTGCTTATCAATAACTTAATGGCTGAATGTGATAGCCACCCCTGCTAGAATTGCAATAAAATTGCAATTCGCTAGAAGGGGCTTTGCGACCTTGCTAATCGCAAGGAACGCCCCTTAACCCCACCCCATTATTATCCGCTAGAATTGAGTAATCTAGCAACACACGCACTACCGCTAATTTTGAGTAACAGCGACACGCACTGCCTTTGTATTACATTATCCCTGACATGCACTACTTTCATATTGAGTAACAGCGGGGGGTATGGGGGGCATTCGCAAGATGGCGGGCTTGCCCTCGCCATCGAGAAGCGAATACGCGCCCCCCATATAATAATGTGCAACAACACGCACAATTTTTGTGTCAAAAAGCATCCGCAACACACTCCTAAACAGGTGATTGAGCCTGCCGAAATCCCGTGAGTTGCTCACGCACCCTTCGGCAAGCTCAGGGAGCGATGAGGAGCGCACTCCGCCCACCTCGTCTTCCGTGCCGAACCCACTCTAGTACCATCGGCAAGGTAAGTGCGCCCCATTTAAATATTATTGGGGTACAAGCGCGAACCTTGCTAATTGCTTAAGTAAAGCAAGAGGGAATCCACAATGCAGGGGGAAGCCCCCACAAAAACACTGCCTTTGATTGAGTCATCTAGCGACACGCACCGCCGCTAATATTGAGTAACAGCGAGGGGCAATCCGCATATCATAATGTATTACACAAAACACAAGCCTTGCAAATTATAACACTTTAAGGCACACTGCATGAAAAATTAGGAGATGAAATCATGACCGCTGACAATTCTGCACAAATTATTGATAAAAATGATACGCTGTTTTACAATGAAGATAATATATCAATTTATAATACTGATATATGTGCGCTTGATTATCCTGACAATTCTATTGATTTGATTGTTACCTCACCACCTTATAATGTAGATATTCCCTATACATCTAATAATGATAGTTTGGATTATCAAAATTATTTGCAATTTTCAAGAAAATGGTTCACGAAATGCTATCATTTGGCAAAAGATGATGGGCGTTTTTGCGTCAATATCCCACTTGATAAAAATAAGGGGGGGCATAACAGCGTCTATGCCGATTTGGTTAATATTGCCAAAATGGTTGGCTGGCAATATTTTTCTACTATTGTCTGGAACGAGGGTAATATTTCACGCCGCACCGCATGGGGTTCGTGGCTGTCGGCATCTGCGCCCTATGTTATTGCACCTGTTGAGATGATTGTGATTTTCTATAAAAAGCAATGGAAAAAGCAAAATAAAGGCGAATCAGATATTTCAAGAGATGATTTCATGAGTTGGACAAATGGGGTATGGGTTTTTAATGGTGAAAGCAAAAAACGCATTGGGCATCCAGCACCTTTTCCTATAGAGCTGCCCAAAAGATGTATTCAACTTTTCAGCTATGTAGGTGATACTGTGCTTGACCCATTTCTTGGCAGTGGCACGACTGCGTTAGCTTGTAAAAAATTCGGCAGAAAAGCGATAGGCGTTGATTTAGATGCGGGCTATTGCGATTTAGCGGTGAGGCGGATAAATAAAATAACAAAAGTGCTTTTGTAATGAAATCGCAACAAGATTTTATGTTTGATTATTTCAAGCGAAACCCTAACCGTGACATCCCCCATGCAGAAGCAGTGGATTTTGTTACAAAAGACTATCTTGAAAAAACTGGCAAAACTTTCAGAGACCCCGACAGAGCAATAAGAAAATTAGCGCAATCTGGTTCTTTAATTAAGATAAGCAAAGGCGTTTATCGCTATGACCCTGATTTTATCGAACATCGCGATTTAGAAGATTTTTCTGCCAAAGATAAGGTAACAATATTAACAAGAGATGGCTATAAATGTGTCATTTGTGGGGCAGGTAGGGCAAATGGTGTGGAGCTTCATGTTGACCATATTAAGCCAAAAGAATTTGGTGGCAAAGCAACAATTACCAACGGACAAACCTTATGTGCTCAACATAATTTTCAGAAAAAAACCTATAAGCAAACTGAAACTGGTAAGAAAATGTTCATCCGCTTGTTAGAAATAGCAAAGCAAAGTGATGATAAAAAGACCGCCGATTTCTGCCGTGATGCGTTAAAGGTTTACGATAAACACGGCATCAATGGGCATATTGAGTGGGAAGATTAAGTGAATCAAACAATGACAAAGTTTAGCTTTAATGATTTGATTAGTCTTTATCAAGAATATGAGAAGCAATATGGTGATGGTGCCTATAAATATATCAGCAAATTATTGGAAGAAGCAAAACCACAGCATAAAGCAACTTTTACTGGGCAAGACCATGAACAATCATGGCGTGGCTTTAAGGGTAGAAATTTAGAAAAATTAATTCGCTATATCATTGAAAAGCAATTGCAAAATTTGGGTTTAAAAATGATTGATGGTGATTTATTGAAACACAAAAAAGAGAATAATCCTGACCTCACATTTGCAAAAATTAAACGCAATTTATTAGTGTGCTATGGCGAGTATAGCGAATATGGCTATTATATGCCTGATGTGGATATTGTTACTTATAACCCTGAAAATTTTGCTGTAGTGGCAGTATTATCGATTAAGGCAACGCCAAAAAAACAGATAGCACAAAATGAATATTGGAAATTAAAGTTACAGACTCAAAAATTTACAAAACATATTAAATTTTGCTGTATCACACTTGATGAGGATGGTGCCTTAAAAACTAAAAAGCCGATAAAAAAAGCACGGGCGATTGTGGAAACAGATTTACATGGCAGCTACGTTATCAGTGAGAATAATATTGAAGAAAGCAACCATGTAAAATTATTCGATAAATTTATTGATGATTTAAAGGCGCAGTTACCGTAACCCCACCACGGCATAGGGAATACTTCGCAATAAAACCCCCTTGCATTTTCACTCTATATATTATATAATCACTTTATCGTTTGAAAAATTTTCGAGCGTGGGGCTTTACAACCTCTTTATATCGTACGGTTGCATCAACCGTAATTGACGCGTTTTTCATTACATTGCAATTTGCGTCAAATGATGCACCCTTTTCAGCTTGGCTGGGAAGCGGTGCTATATGTCCAAGCGTCCGCGCCAAAAAGCGTCGCGCCGCTTTTTACGATATAAGCGGTTGTAAATTCCCAGCTACTAGAGGCTTTCTAGTAGCTTTTTTGTTGATGCCTTGAAAGATTCGCATTAATGAAACGCTTATCATGGTTAAGAAAATTGACTATAAGGACAGCCCGAACCCCCATTTGTCATTTATGATGAATGGGGGTATTTTTTATTTCGTTCATAGTATCAAGGGGGGTGCGGCTTCACTTCTCGGTGCGCGCTTGTCAATACGAGTCAGAATAGTCAATCCAGTGCATCTAAAGCCGTTAATGCTTCAATCGCATTAACGGCAAGATGCGCTTCGATTGCCCCCGCCATACTCAATACTAAAGTAAGACAAGTGCCTGCCTTGACATTACCCATTTGCACCCCCATATCAAGATTATAGCATTTTTTTAACATTTCAAGGATATAGCATCATGAATATGCAACCAGACCCTGAACAACAGCAAATCAGTGCGTTGGAACATTTCACCGATGATTTCACCGAAAAAGCCCGTATCGGCAAATTAGACCCCGTGATTGGGCGCGATGAAGAAATTCGCCGCACCATACAGGTTTTATCGCGCCGCTTAAAAAACAACCCCATTCTTATTGGCGAGCCCGGTGTGGGCAAAACCGCCATCGTTGAAGGTTTGGCACAGCGCATCATTCATGGTGATGTGCCTGAAAATATTCGCGGTGCAAAATTGCTAACACTGGATTTAGGCAGTCTGATTGCTGGCACACAATATCGCGGTGAGTTTGAAAAACGCCTCAAAGCCATTTTACAAGAAATTGAAAGCTATAAAGGGCAAGTGATTTTATTCATAGATGAGCTGCATATGCTAATAGGTGCTGGCAAAACTGATGGTGCAATGGATGCTGGTAATTTACTAAAACCTGCGCTTGCCCGTGGCGATTTACATTGCGTGGGCGCGACCACATTAGATGAATATCGCGAATATGTTGAAAAAGATGCCGCATTGGCGCGCCGCTTTCAACCGATTTATGTGGGCGAGCCAAATGTGGAAGATACGATTTCCATCTTACGCGGCTTAAAAGAAAAATACGAATTGCATCACGGTATCCGCATTTCTGATGCCGCGATTGTGGCCGCCGCAAAGCTTTCTAAACGCTATATTAACGACCGCTTCCTGCCCGATAAGGCGATTGACTTGATAGATGAAGCCACAAGTCGCTTGCGTATGGAAGCACAAAGCAAGCCCGAAGAAATTGACGAGCTAGACCGTAAAATCATTCAGCGCAAGATTGAATATGAAGCGTTAAAACGCGAAAAAGATGATGAATCGCGTCAAAGAATTGAAAAAATCAATGATGAATTGCAACAGCTTGAAGCGCGTTCGAAGGAATTAACCGCGCTTTGGCAAGCCGAAAAGCAAAAAATGGAAGCGCGCAATATTGCTGCTGAAAAATTAGAAAAAGCGCGCTATGATTTAGAAGTGGCACAGCGCGATGGCGATTTAACAAAAGCAGGCGAGCTTGCTTATGGCGTTATTCCCGAATTAGAAAAATTGCAACAGCGACATCAGCAAGATGATGGAAATGGTGTTTCGCTGCTACGCGAAGAAGTAACAGCGCAAGATATCGCCTATGTGATTGCGCGCTGGACTGGTATTCCTGCCGATAAAATGATGAGTAACCTCTCCCCTGCCGACCAGCAAAAATTGCTGAATATGGAAGCCGAGCTTGCCCAGCATGTGATTGGGCAAGCAGATGCGATTACAGCAGTATCGGCGGCAGTGCGGCGCGCACAAGCAGGTTTGGAATCCCCCGACCGACCGCTAGGCAGTTTCTTATTTTTAGGCCCTACTGGCGTTGGCAAAACCGAATTATGCAAAATATTAGCGCAATTTTTGTTCGATGATAAGCAGGCATTGCTCCGTATTGATATGAGTGAATATATGGAAAAACATGCGGTTTCACGGCTGATTGGTGCGCCACCCGGCTATATCGGTTATGATGAAGGTGGAGTTTTAACCGAAGCTGTGCGCCGCCGCCCTTATCAAGTGATTTTGTTTGATGAGATTGAAAAAGCGCATCCAGAAGTGTTTAATCTGTTGCTACAATTATTAGATGATGGCAGGCTAACCGATAGTCATGGCAAAACCGTTAATTTCAGCAATACATTGATTGTGCTTACCTCAAATCTAGGCAGTGAATATCTGTCACAATTGGGTGAAGGCGACACTGTAGATAAAGTGCGTGCCGATGTGATGGGAGCGGTAGAAGCCTATTTCCGTCCAGAATTTTTGAACAGGTTAGATGAAATGATATTGTTTCATCGTTTGCAAAAAACACATATGCGTGCTATTTTAGACGTGCAATTACACGCGCTTGATAAACGTTTGGCTGAACGCAAACTAACATTAGAATTAACAGAACAAGCAAAAAATTTTCTTGCCGATACGGGCTATCATCCTGAATATGGTGCGCGTCCGCTGAAACGGGTGTTGCAAAAATATGTGCAAAATAAACTGGCCGATGAACTACTTGCGGGTAATTTTACCGAAGGCGACCATATCATTGCCGATATTGCCGATACAGAAAGCAAGGGTTTGATTTTTTACAAAAAGTAACATCACCAATCTTGTGATTATAATCCAGTGCATCACTATCTAATATGCACGCAACATTGACAGTATCTGGCAATGCTGTTATATCTTTTGCAATTCATAAGAAATAGCCATATTGCTAATGATAACGCAACCAAGAGAATAGCATGTTCATCAAAAATATAATAAAGCGATTAAAGAGATTCATAAGAACCTATCCCTTTTTATATAGAATAGCTAAAAAAATATCACCTTTTATCCGTCTTATGATTTTTGTGGCTTACATTTATTTAGCTAA
>JAHZMA010000013.1 GCA_022599575.1 Alphaproteobacteria bacterium
CCTGTTTGCGCTTGCTGTAAATATCGGATAAAGGCGCGGTATCGCGCTTAAATGTACCCCAATCTTCCACCATATCAGCCAAGATAATATCAGCACGCTCATCAGCAAAATCACTGTATGGCATCTTGTAACTGGTGGTAAATTCAAAATTTTCTATCGCATATTTTTGCTGCATCTTTATGCTCAACATAAATTTAATCAACGTCTCGGCATTATCGATATTGGGTGAGTATTTTAACAACGCAAGACCGCTGATATTCATATGGGTACCATAACTATCCTGATTCGGGAACACCAGATTCACCTGATTTGCGAATTTGCGCTGGTCATCATAATGCATCATCAGCCCGTAATAATAGCTATTACCGATGGCGATATCGCAAATGCCATTGGCGATGGCGGTGATTTGCGCGCGGTCGTTACCTTGCGGGGTGCGCGCTAGATTTTTCTTAACATCGCGCAACCATTGTTCGGTTTTCTCGGCACCCCAATGATGAATGAACGAGGCAAATAGCCCTAAATTATAGTCATGCGTGCCACTGCGCGTGCAGATTTTACCGCGCCACATGGGATGCGCTAAATCTTGATAATCCTTAATCGCCCCTTCTGGCACACGCTCTTTAGAGATATAGATAAGTCTTGCGCGTTGCGTTAATGCTAGCCAATGCCCGTTCTTATCACGCAAATGGGCGGGCAAACGGTCATCAATATTTAAGCCGTAAATGTCTATCGGCTGCGTGATGCCTGCTTCAACCGCATCTTCAAGGCGGGCATAATTGCTGGTGAGTAAAATATCGGCAGGGCTGCCTTTGCCTTCGGCTTTGATTCGCGCCACCAAACCATTACTGGCACTGATAAGATTAACCCTAATGCCAGTTTGTGCGGTAAATTCCTCAAAAAGCAGTTCAACTAGAAAGCTTTGGCGAAATGAGTAAACATTAACCTCTTGTTCGGGAGTCTCTTGTTGGGCTTGCGCGCTAGATAATGGTGTGAAGGCAAGCAATAATAATGCAAGCAGATGATAGTGGATGGGGCGTTTCATGATAGTATCCTTAATAAATATAGATTTACTGTATTGCAAATGATAATTATTCTTAACTGGAGAGTCAAGAAAAACTTTATCATCATGCACAATATCTTATTAATGTTTGATTCTTTTTATCACATATATTATAACCATTTATCAAAATCATTGATTAACTTACGATATTCCGATAAACAGAATAATTGATTTTGTAGAAATTTAATACGCTAATATGTTTGTGAGACAAAATACTGTGAAAAAGTTACTGATATTTATTGCTTTAATGTTGATGCCATTGACACATTTGCACGCGCAGATTGGGCAATATCGGGGTGTAGCACCTGAACAGACAAGCAATACTTATCTTGGCTTTGTTACTGGCTTTTTGCCTGCTATTGATACCACTTCCGATAATTATATTGTGATGGATAACAATCATTCTTTGGGTTTGTTATGGGGTTATCAGTCAAATAAATATTTAGCAGTAGAGTTTATGCAGAAGAATGTCATTATAGCGGATGCCGTGTTTCAAGCGAGAGCGGGCACGCAAAATAGCTATTTTATTGGCAGTGGTAAACTGGATATGCGTTCATTTAATTTCAACTATTTCATTAAAGATATTTCCACCGAAGAAGCGGGCGAAGGTACGCGTCATTTGGTTTTAAGCTATGGTATTGGGCAGTATAAGGGTGCTTACGAAGGCTCAGGAAAGACGAACAAGACTGATCTTTTTCGCGTGGAACATGGCGATAGCGGTTATTTTAACCGATTTGCATTCGGTGTTCAAACACAATATAAAGAGCTGATTAAACGTGGTGGCATTAGAACATCTATTGATATGCGTATTAATTATTATCACGAACAAATAACCACTTCTGATTTTTATGACCCAAATCTATTTGATACTGGTTTGATTGGCTCGATATCAGGTATAGAATTTATGGTTTTATCTAGTTTTTAGAAAGAAGCATCGCGTATCGGTATTTTTTCGTTTTTTTTCTTGTTTGAGTTTTAACAGAATGCTATAAAAACTATTATATTATTGTGATAAATATACAAATATATCTAAGAGGAGATGAGTTATGAGGCAGTTACTACTTTCAACCACTACCATATTAATGTTTTCGGTTACGCTAACCGCATGCGGTGGCGGCGGTGGTGGCGGCGGCGGTGGCGGCAGTTCGCTTGATGACACAACAGAAGCTTTTTCTGTTAACGCGTTTAAAACGGAAGAGGCAGATAACCCGCAGAATACTGTTTTTGATGCAGAGACATATGATTCGCTTGCTGCTGTTTCTACTGCCGCTAATGATGGCACAGCAATAGATATAACATTGCAAGGTTTGGCAGTGTCTCTTAAAAATACGGGCACTTACCAGCGTGAAGATGATGCCACTTGGCTGGTTGATGGCGCATTAAATCCAAAGGGCTTGACCATTAATTATGGGTTAACATTATCGCAAATTACATCATCGGCTGTTGACCTCAAATTTAATGCTGATGGTACTGTAACGGCAACAACAATCTATGCAGATGCTGATTATACAAACAATGCGACTGTTGATAGAAGCAAGATTTTCGGCTTTGATTCCAACTATATGGCTTATATCAACTGGAGTTCAAACCAAGCACCAAGCGGTCTTGCAAGTGATGCAACAACAGGCACACTCATTGATATTGATGCTGCAATGCTTGCGGGTGTTGAAACTGAGGCGAAGGGTATCTTATCTGCTGGCAAGGTTGATTTTAAGGGTGCAGGTAAGGGCAGTTATGGCAGTTTAAATGCAAATGATGCACTTACAGCTTACAACACAACATTTACGGTAATAGCCGAGGTTGATTTCGCGGCAGGTAATGTGGATGTAAGCACCAGTAACACGATTTGTGTGGGTGTGTGTGCTGGTATCACCGTGCCAAATTATCTTAATTTCAACACAGGCAAAATCAGCTATACTAGTAACACTAATTTAACGCTTGATGGCACACTCACAGGTCCATTTGATGCAAGATTTTATGGTGGTGAGGCTGAAGAATTTGGTGGCATATTCGCGCTCGTAGATATTACTGCAAATAAAGAGCGCTATTATTATGGTGCATTCGGTACAACACGTGCCGGTAAAGCGCCTTTTGTGGCGAGTAACAGTATCAACAACCCAACATTTAATCCGCTTGGCGTGATAGATGAATTCACTGCAACAGCTGTTAATATTCCTGCTGATTATGATTCACTTGCCAAGATTGCTACTGATGCTATGGCAGAAAATACTATTGATGTGACGTTACATGGGTTGGCAGTGGTAAAAAATGATAACACTGACTATGAGCGTAGAAACACTAATATTGACTGGAAAAATGAAGCCAATGATGCAGAGCTTAAAATCAATCGGGAAATCACATTATCGCGCATCACTGCAGCTGAAAAATCACCAGCGGTTAAACTCACTTTCGGTGCTAATGGTGCTATATCGGGCGTAACGGTTTATGCTGATCAGGATTATGCAAATGCCACTGCCGATAGAAGCAATATTTTCGGCTTTGCTTCTGACTATATGGCTTATATTAGTTGGAATCTGGCAAAAGATAGGGACTCATTAAACAACACAACTGAAGATAACATTTACAATATTGATGGCATCATGCTTGCGGGTGTTGAAACTGAGACGGGCAATATTCCTACATCAGACTCGGCTGAATTTACGGGCAAGGGCAAGGGCGTTTATGGCAGTAAAACTGAAAATTACAACACTATTTTTGATGTTACGGCGAATGTTAATTTTGCGGGGCGTAGCCTTGACTTAGATATCAAGAATACCCAATGCACGGGCGATAATTGCAGTAATATCAATGACCAAAATATCTGGAATGGCTTGAATTTTGATTTAGCAGGTGATTCGGCTTTAAGTTTCACCAATGAAGCTGATGATGGTGCGATTAATGCGATCGGTGCTGATATAACGCTTGGTAATGGCCAAGTCGGCAAGCTTGATGCAAGGTTTTATGGTAATGCTGATGGCAATTTTGCAAGAGAATTAGGTGGCACATTCGCTTTCGTCAATGCGAGCAATAAGAATTATTATTATGGCGCATTCGGTGCAGTGCGTGGCGAGTTTATACCATTTGATACGGTCAAATCCACGGCTGTTAAAAGCGTTAATGAGATAGTGGCGGCAACCCCACAACCTGACGGTATCGCTACCAGCGGTTCGCTGACCGCGATTAAAGATACAGATGCAACGCTACAAGGCTTGGCAGTATTTGCCAATAATGAAGCCGATTACGCCCGCGAAACAACCGAAACTGATTGGAGCGAGACAGCTGATATTAGAATTACACGGACAATTAGTATCTCGCAAATCGATAATCCGCTAGCGGCTGTTACCCTTACTTTTGAGGGTAACACTGCTTCAGTAAAAACTGCCTATGTGAATAGCATTTATCAATCAGAGGGCGCGACCTTGACTGTTGATAGAAGCACAATTTTCGGCTTTGATTCTGACTATATGGCTTATATCAGCTGGCATTCGCAAAAAACCGAATCAGAATTAGGCAACGGCATAAATGATAGCATTTACGATAGAAACGGCGCAATGCTTGCTGGCATTCAAACGGCTGATGGCGATATTTTCAAAACTAGCACGGTTAAATTTACAGGTGCAGGCAAGGGTGTTTATGGCGTTTTAGATACAAATAATGCGCTAACCCGCTATAACACAACATTCACAACAAATGCCAATGTTGATTTTTCTGCGCGCACAGTCGCTTTCACCACCACCAACACGGCTTGCGTTAGAGAGGCTGATGCTAGTATAACTTGTGCCACTGATAACATTACCGCGACAAATCTTGATTTTTCTCTAACAGCTTTAAGTTTCGCTGATGGTGATAAAGCAGTTAATAAAATCACCGCTAATAATGTAATACTGACTGGCGGCCTAACAGGCAGGCTTGATGCGCGCTTTTATGGTGGGGCGGCATGGGAATTTGGCGGCACATTCGCTTTGGCCGATGCGACCAATAAGAATTATTATTATGGCGCGTTTGGTGCTAGGCGTGATGGCATTCAAACGCTGGCATTTAGCAATGATGAACTGACAACATCGCTTCAGGATAGTGGTTGGAATGACTATATTGACAGTTTCAAAACCTATAATAAATCACTAAAAAAAGCTAGCGAAGATAAAAAAGGCGAAAATATAGCGATGGATGCGCTTGTCATCCTCAACAGAAATCGCACGGAATATAACCGTTCATCAGCGAATCAGTCTTGGAATGATGGTGATAGTGAGCAAAATATCAATCTCACAAGAGTGCTTAACTCTGGCGCAACGATTACTTTTGATGAAAATGGAAACATTTCAAGAGTTGAATATATTGCTGCATCTAATAATTTTCATAAGTTTGATAATTTCAACGATGATGCCACAAACCTAACGGCAAGTGGTAGCGGATTGAAAGGAGATGGCTTTAATGATATCACTGATGCTGATACGACGTTAATCACAGTTGAAAGAGGCACAAGTTTCTTCGGCTTTGATTCGGAATATATGATATATGCCATTGTAACATCATATCACGCTGGTGATTTTACAGCGACAAATAAGGCAATTGAAGAATATAAACTTGATAATGATGCTATCATATTTGCAGGGATTCAAACGGCTGATGACCATATTCTCACTTCGGGTAACAATATTTTTACAGGTGCAGGCAAGGGTGTTTATGGGGTTGTTGATACAGATAATGTGCTGACCCGCTATAACACAACATTCACAACAAATGCAACTGTTGATTTTTCTGCCCGCACAGTAGCTTTCACCACCACCAACACAGCTTGCACCAGTGAGGCTGATGTTAGTGTAACTTGTGCCACTGATAACATTACCGCGTCAAATCTTGATTTTTCTCTAACAGGTTTAAGTTTCGCTAATGATGATAATACTGCCGCAGTTAATAAAATCACCGCTGATGTAACGCTTGATAATAGCCTAACAGGCAAGCTTGATACGCGCTTTTATGGTGCTCAGGCTGAAGAATTTGGTGGCACATTCTTCCTAACTGCAAGTGATAAACGTTATTATTATGGCGCATTTGGTGGCAGGCGCGATAATATTGTGCCTTTCGTGGTGAGTGAAGCGGAGACGCTTCATGCGCTTGAAAAAGCACTAGGGGCGGCAAACCCGCAAACCCTTGATATCGGAACATATGATTCGCTCACTGCCATTGCTGAAGCAAATGCGGTAACAACAGCAACATTACAAGGTTTAGCGGTGATAGTGAATGATAGCACTGAATACAGCCGTGATATGTCTGATGTCGCATGGACTGATACCAATAATATTAGTATCAATCAGCAAATCAACACATCACGAATCGCTTCACCATTGGCAACTGTTAGCCTTACTTTTGCTGCTGATGGTACTATATCAAGCATAACAGCCAATGCCGATGCGGATTATGCAATGGGTGATGATGGTTTAACAATCACTGCCGATAGAAGCAGTAATCTCTTCGGCTTTGCTTCTGCTTATATGGTTTATGTTAGTTGGAGTTTAGATAAAGAAGCAGACTTAACGGAAACAAATACGACTCTTACAGCTGGAAGCTTTGATAAGGACGGCATGATGCTTGCTGGTATTGAAACAACGAATAATGCGCTTGCTAGTAATACTGGTGTAGTTGGTTTTGAAGGTAAGGGCAAAGGCGTTTATGGCGTTTTGGATTCATTTGGTAATTTTAATGCCTATGATACCGTTTTTACCGTAACAGCAAATGTTGATTTTTCTGATAGCACAATTGCTTTAACCACAAAGCATGATCTGTATTCTTACCTTGATTTTAGTGTAACAGGCTTAAGTTTCGCTGCTGGTAATACTGCAAATAAAGATGTTAATATTGATGTTGAAATAGGGGGTGTTCCCCATAGCACATTATCAGGCACGGTTGATGCGCGCTTTTATGGTAGCGGGGCTACGGAATTGGGAGGCACATTCGCTTTAGTTGCAGAAGATAAAGAATATTATTATGGTGCATTTGGCGCAGAACGTGGCTATTCTTTCGTGAGTGAAACGGTTGCAATTGATGGCATTACCGTGCCAGCAGAAACTAGCAATTTCACTGCCTTTAATAATGCTGACCGCAATGGTGATACGAATAATAGTTTCAAACTCGCTTCTGCGATACAAACAACCAGTAATAAAGCTGATAAAATCATCACCAATCAAACATTCACTGGTGCGGCGGTCGAATTTTCTTATGATGCTGGTGGTGATTTCCTTGCTGATGCAAGCAATCCCTTAAAGTTCTATTTTGCTGATAAAATATATCAGGCAGAAAGTGGCAGTGGCACTGATAGTCTTGATGGTGGCACTCTTAGTGCGAATGGCAGTAACACCGCCCCTAGCGCGTTTGGGTTAACAAGAGATTTCGGCTTCATCGCAAATTATATGGCAAATGTTAATTGGCAAGTGAGTGCTGATAATGTAGTAGGTTATGGTATATTTGGCTTTGCCACCGCAAATACTAATATTCCTAGCACTAACGCCGATAATGCTACATTCACTGGTGAAGGGCAGGGGCAATCTTATGGTAGCACAGATGATGGCAAGCGTTATTTTAATGTTAATGCCAATGTTAATTTTAATGATAAAACTATAAATCTAGCAAGTAAAAATACCTGCACCGATTCTGATATTGCTAGTTGCGTGGCGGATAATAAACGGGCTCATCTTGATTTTAGTGGTGATTTAACCTATCTGGCAAACACAAATAATTTCACTATCGAGATTACCACCGCAGGCGATGATAATAATATTTCATTAGCAGGCGATGCGACTGCCAAATTTTACGGCACAGGCACTGATATCGCCACTGAACTTGGTGGCACATTCAGCCTTACAAATGCATCAACAAGCTATGTTGGCTATTTCGGAGCTGAAAAAACTTTATCAGTACCATTTACAGAAGATGCCACAACCACGATTGGCGGGTTGCCAGCTATTGCTAACGCATATATTTCTGGTGATAATAAATCGCTTGTAGCGCATTCTGCGGTGGTGCATAGCAATCGGGTGGTAAATTATAGCCGCGAAAATGCAACTGATAGCTGGGGTGATGGCAAATTAAGCGAGATTAAGATTGAAACCAATAATTATCATGCGGCTACAGCACCGCGTATTAAAATTAATACGGATAGTGCTGAGAAGTTTGGAACCGTAGAAGTTTATTTTGATGATAAAAAATATAAATCGTCTAAAAATTCAGGCACTCAATATAAATATTATACCAATGAGATTAATGTTGCTACTTCAACATTTGGTGATAGCAATGATAAAGATAAAGGCTTTAAGGATAATATAATTATAGCTGACGGTAGAGATTCTACTGTTGGCTATAATAACAATATTTATTTGGCACTTATTTATTGGCAATTAAATGAAAATGATCCTGTTATTGGTTCAACTGGTACTAGCTATTCGCAACAATTAAGTCACGGCTATGGGCTTGTTGGCACGGAAGCTACATCAGATGCCAATGTAAGTTTTAAATCAGGAAGTACAACATTTAATGGCAAATCTATCGGCAGCTATAGCCCGCAAGGTGAGATTGCAACAACTAAATTGACCAAATCCACCATTCGTGCCAAGATTAACTTTAATAGTAATACTGGCACTTTAACAAGCAGTGGCACAGTTGGCAGAGGCGCAAATACCGGTGAGATATTTTCTGAACTTGATTTTACTGCTACTATTCCTGATTTTGAAGGTAAAAATAAAGTGGGTGGCACCGCCCAAAACACTGATAACACATTGCAAGGCACCATTGATGCCCGTTTTTATGGTGGTTTTACAAATCACATTGCTGGCACATTTGAATTAAGAGGGAATATAGGCGATATTCCCGCCAATTATATCGGTGCATTTGCTACCAGAAACTATTAATAATATTGCATCATTACAATAAAAGTATAAAAAAGCGCGGTGGAAATTCTACCGCGCTTTTTTTATTATTCTCCCACCCCATCATCAATCTTGCGATTGTAATGTGCTATAAATCTGTTATATTATTGAGATAGATATATAGGAGATGAGTTATGAGACAATTACTATTTTCACTCATTGCATTATTGATATTTTCGATTACGCTAACCGCATGTGGCGGCGGCAGTGGCACTGCTAGCGACCCTGAAAACACGCTAACAATTAGTCATGATGAATTGTCGACAGCACCTGCAAAAGCTTGGGATACATATGTTGCGCGTTTCAAAAGTTCTAATAAATCAATATCAAAAGTCAGTGCCGATAGCGGAAATGCACTGATGAATGCGCTTGTTGTTATTAACAGCAATCGCACGGAACATAGCCGTTCATCAGCGCAGCAATCTTGGAATAGCACTGATAGCGCACAAACAATCAATATCACACGATTGCTTAACTCTGTTGCATTGTTGACTTTTGATAAGCAGGGTTATATCACAAGGCTGATTCATATTGGTAGCCACACTTATACGGTTGATGAATTCACCGCTGCCACAAGCCTATCGGCAACCAGCAATAATGCGGAAGGAAACAGTTTGAATGGGCTTGATGATGCTGATTCAGGCACGCTTACAGTTGAAAGAGGCGCAAATTTCTTCGGCTTTGATTCTGATTATATGGTTTATGCGGTAGTAACATCGCATAGGGCGGGCAATTTCACAGCGGCAAATCAGGCGCTTACAGAATATAAATTTGATAATGATGCTATCATGCTTGCGGGCATTCAAACGGCTGATGACCATATTCCTACATTAGACTCGGCTGAATTTAACGGCAAGGGCAAGGGTTTTTATGGGGTTGTTGATGAAAAAAATTTGCTAACCCGCTACCATACAAGTTTTACAACGAATGCCATTGTTGATTTTTCTGCCCGCACGGTAGATTTCACCACAACCAACACGGCTTGCGTTCGTGAGGCTGATGTTAGTGTAAATTGTGCCGATGATAACATTACCGCATCAAATCTTGATTTTGACCTAACAGATGCTTCGGCTTTAAGTTTCGCTGATGGTGATAAAGCAGTTAATAAAATCACCGCTGATGTAACGCTTGATAATGGCACTTTGGCAGGCAAGCTTGATGCGCGTTTTTATGGTGCTGAGACTGAAGAATTTGGTGGCACATTCTCTCTAACCGAATCCGATAAACGCTATTATTATGGTGCATTTGGCACGAAAAAATAATAGCATAGAATAAAAACGGCGATGCCTTTTTTGTTGTTACTATTGCAGTTGTTCAGCCTTTTGCAAGGCAATTTTACAGACCGCACCATAGGCATATTGGGTTTTGGCACGATTACTACTGGCATTTTTATGAATGATTCGATGGCAGGGTAGGAATAACGCAATCGGGTTTCTTGCCACAATATGTGTGCCAACCGCCCTTGAGTGACTGTTAAATTTTTCTGCCAATGCGCCATAGCTGATATCGCATTTGCCGAATGGAATTTCTGCCATAGATTGCCAGCCCCGATGCTGATATTCTGTTCCCACTAACAATAAGGGCGGTATTTGCGCACCTTTATTGGTGAAAAATTGCTGAATATCTTGGTTAATATCACGCATCATTGTCGGTGATTTTCTCACCTGCTTGCCTGCATTAAAAATCTGTGACGCGTTATGTTGCATATGGCTCAGCAATGTTTGCTCATCAAGGCTGTTGCCCTGCCTATCAAAGCCGAAACCTAACGCGCAAATACGGTTATCAAACATGGCATAAAGCACCAGCCCATAATCAGTTTGCGCACTATCATAGCTGATAATGCCTTCACATTTTGCAAATTCCTGTTTCGTGATATATTTAACATCCATCTTACTATCTCCAATCTAGCCTATCGCCAATGTAAATGGGCGGCATAATCAATCAGCATATCTTTCAGCTTTCGTTCAAACCGCCTTAATTTACGTTCTTTCAACCAGCCCATGCGCGTTTCAAAATACGGAAAAACCTCGCCCATCGATAGGGCGTTTAACCCCCTTGCATCAAGCTCGTCACGTGCCATGCCACATAAAATACCCACCCCAAAACCGCTTTTGATATATTCAATCAACACATCGGAATCAGCGGCTGAAAAAATCGGCTGAAACTGTAAATTCTGGGCGGTAAAATGCTGTGCCAGCCCGCGCCTGCCCGTAATGCCCTCAATATAGGTGAGCAACGGATATTGTTGCAAATCGGGCAGGGTGATGGCATCAAGCGCATTAAGCGGGTGGGTTTTGGGCAAGCCTAGAATATGCCGCCAGCGATAGAGACTCACATGGTCGATGGTTTTATCTTTATCCAGGCTTTCGGTGCAGATGATGAAATCCACCTCGTTACGATGCAATAAATTTAGCAACTCGCTTGGTTGCCCCTGATGAAATTTCAACCGCACTTTCGGATATTGCGCGCTAAATTGCTTCAGCACTTCGGGCAGAAAATAGCGCGCTTGGGCATGGGTGGTGGCAATGCTTAATGTGCCGCTATCTTCGGCATGATAATCGGCAGAAAGCGCGTTGATGTTATGCTCGGCTTGCAGCATATGGTCTATTTCGTGCAAAATCTGTTGCCCGAATGGCGTTAGCCCATCAAGCCGTTTGCCGTTGCGGTAA
>JAHZMA010000014.1 GCA_022599575.1 Alphaproteobacteria bacterium
ACAGCATGCATCTTTTATCCCATTTCATTTTAAATATTGCAGTTGCAAATATTTCTGTTATAATTAAGCAGACAAGATTAGCAGGTATTAAAACCTACTAACCTCGTCGGTTTTATTCTTTAAGGGTTGTTACGTGAATAACGACCCTTAATTTTTTTAACCGAAAGAAGAAAGTTATTATCATAACTATTTTCCTTTCTGCTTTATCAAATGGCTTAATTACCACCTGATAAATGCTACATTAGCCAAGATTTATATATATGTCAATAAGAGGCCACGTCTGTTGTTACTTCCCTAGAGTGCCATCGGTAAGGGGTATCGATAAATATAGTCATCGCACATCTGTTATTCACTCCGTGCTTTGCACCCTAGCCCCCTGCCAAATAAATTATAATGGGCAGGGGCGACGAGGGAGGGCAGATTGCAGTTACTTAATACAAAAGCGGTGCGGGTTGTTAGATTCGTCAATACGAAAACCGTGCGTGTCGTAAAACATTAATATATGGGGGGCTTTGCGGCTTGGCTTCTCGGTCGCGAGGCTTACGCCCGCTCCCTTGCCAAGACGCCCCCCATACCCCCCACCGCTATACTAAATACGCAGGCGGAGCGTGTCTTAATAATCCCCCCGCTGTGCTTAATATTAGCGGTGGTGCGTGTCTTAATGATCCCCCCGCCTTACCAAATATTAGCAACGCACATGCCACCACAAACACATACCATTGATTGTATTGCCTGTAAAAATATCAGCAAATTAGAATCTTTTTGATTGCATTTACATATTTTTTAATGTAATAAAACTAATTATGAAACAACTTTTGCTATTGTTAATCTCAATCATTGCACTCAATATATGTGTCATGCAAGCAAGTCATGCCCATAGTGGCAGGACAGATTCTACGGGTTGCCATAATGATAAAAAATATGGTGAACGGCATTGTCATAGTGGAAATAAAAGAAAAAAAGCCAGTAATGCCAGTGATAATCGTGTCACTAAAAGTAATAACAGTGCCAGCATCACCCCCGCCTATAATAGAAGCCAATGGCGATTTCGAAGCTATGCCAGCAATGTAAATATCGGCTTTTACACCAAATCAACTTGTGATAGTATTGATATTGACCATATCGTCTCACTGCAAGATGCCTATATTTCAGGCGGTTATGCGTGGAGTGAGGCGCGTAAACAGCAATTTGCCAATGATAAAACCAACCATCAGCCCGCTTGTTCTCGTGTGAATAGAAGCAAGGGCAACAGCACGCCAAAGGATTTTTTCAGGAAAGCCAGCGATGGCAAGGGCGTTGATTATGTGATTATTAATAAATGCGATTACCTCGCCATTTATAAAAGCATCAAACAGACATATAATCTCAGCTTCGCCAATAACCACCCCGCCATATTAGCGCAATGTGATTGATTTATCCCTATACCATCAAATGAAATATGGTAAAATATTGCTTACTATCCTGCCAATATTGCTTGATGGTGAAGCCTGCTTGGCCTGCAATATTGGTAAAATGCGGCACATCATATTTATAAGAATTTTCGGTATGAATGCTCTCGCCCGCGTCAAACGCAATTGTCTGTTCGCCAATCGGTACATTTTGCGCCTGCATACTATCAAGGTGCATTTCGATACGGCTATGTTGTTGATTGAACACTGCGCGATGCTTGAAGTTTGATAGATTAAAATCACCGCCCAACTCATCATTAATCCGCTTTAACAGATTTTTATTAAACGCCGCCGTTACCCCCTCACTATCATCATAGGCGCGTTCCAAAATATGGACAGGCTTTACTGCATCAACCCCAATAATCATGCCGCCTTTATTGCCGATAAGATGACGCATATTTTGCAAAAATTCCTGCCCCTGTATTGGGTCAAAATTGCCAAAAGTAGAACCCGGAAAAAATATCAGGCGGTGAGTGATATGCGGATACGCCAGTAATAACGCATCAATATCAATTTGCTTGGTAAAATCGCCAACAATCGCTTGAGTTTGCAAATTAGGAAAATGGCGGGCAATATTCGCCGCCGCTTCATGTAGAAAATCACCAGAAATATCAAGCGGTGCGTAAAGCGGTAATTGCTTGGCGGCTTGCAACAAGATGCTAACTTTTTTAAGCCCACCTGCGCCCGGTTCAATCAGTGCCGTGTTGGCATCAAGTAACGCGCCCAGCTGTGGTGCGATTTCTTGCAATAATGCCATTTCGGTGCGGGTAACGTAATAATCGTCACAAGCACAGATTTTTTCAAATAATTCCGAACCACGCCTATCGTAAAAATATTTGCAAGGCAAGGTTTTTGGCGATGCGTTCAAGCCTGCCAACACATCGTGTAAAAATATTTTATCCATTAAACGTTGCGCGCCAATCTTATTCCCGTAAATTGCCAATCAATCGCGGTCGGGAAAAAATTGCGATAGGTGATGCGGATATGTTGTGCGGGCGTTACGCAAGAACCACCGCGTAACACATATTGATTGCACATGAATTTGCCATTATATTCGCCAACCACCCCTTCTAATGGCGCAAAATTCGGATAGGGGGCGTAGCTTGATAATGTCCATTCCCATACCTCACCAATCATTTGCAATAATTTGCTGTTGGCTTGCCCTTGTGATTCTTGGGCAACATTGGGGTGATAGCGTCCTAATGTTGGCACATCTTCAGCCTTAAAATCATCTGCCGCCACTTCCCATTCGGCTTCTGTTGGCAAGCGCGCACCTGCCCACAGCGCATAGGCTTGCGCTTCGTAAAAATTGATATGGGTAACAGGCTCAGCGAGGTTTAACGGCAACCAACCCGCCAATGTATATTGATACCATGCCCCATCGCGCTTTTGCCAATAAGCGGGGTGCTTTCGCTTGTTATGCGCCAGAAAATACCAACCTTCCGATAGCCATAAATCATGATTCTGATAGCCACCATCTTCCATAAACGCCAAATATTCTTCATTGGTCACTGTGCGTGAAGCAAGCTGAAAATTATTAAGCCATATTTTATGACGCGGCCCTTCATTATCAAACGCGTAGCCCGCATCGGCTTTCAAAGTATCATGCCCAATCTCGTAAATCCCTTCGGCAAAATTCACCCACTCTAATGCAGGTGCATTGACTCTCATTTCGGGTTTGCGTGGCAAGTAAACCGCATTGATGGCATTTTTAGAAAGCCCATGCTTAATATCGGTCAGCAATAATTCTTGATGCTGTTGTTCGTGATGCGTGCCGATTTCAGCCAAAAATGCGATTTTTTCAGCTTGCGGATGGTTTTCATCAGCCAATATAATTTCCATATATTTATCAACATAAAGACGATATTCCATAATCTGTGCAAGCGATGGGCGCGTTACCATGCCCCGCTTCGGGCGCGCATATTGCTTGCCTGCACCATTATAATAAGAATTATAAAGATAATGAAATTCCTCATTCAGCCTTTGATAGCCTTGCAAAAATTCTACCAAAATGAATGTTTCAAAAAACCAAGTCACATGGGCAAGATGCCATTTGGTTGGGCTAGTATCTGGCATGGATTGTATCTGACAATCTTCCGCTGATAAGGGCTCTACCAGTTGCATGCTAAAATCGCGCACATATTGATAGCGTTGTAGTAACAAACCTCTATCAACATTTGATGCTTGCATCGGATGTAATGCCATTATGATACCCCTATCATCATTTATAATTAATATAAAACGACATCACCGAAATGACACGTTTTGCTTGTGAGATGGTAAATAGCACGAATTAAAACTAATAAATGTTAAAAATTCGTCATTTCATGATATTTATCCTATTTAATATGTCGTAATTACTATCTCTGATTTTAAACAGCAAGTCGAAAACATACTTACTGTCATGATTTTTTTGAATCATGATGATATTTATGCTAATATTGCGTATCAATCATTGCCTCACTCAAGGAGAAAAATCATGCCCCTTAATATGCAACGCGATGTGTTTATAACGGCCGCGATTACGGGGTCGGGTAACACCCAAGATAGAAGCCCGCATGTGCCACGAAGCCCTGAACAAATTGCCAATAGTGCGATTGAGGCTGCCAAAGCGGGCGCTGCCATTGTGCATTGCCATGTGCGCGATCCCAAAAGCGGTGCGCCCAGCAGAAAGGTTGCTTATTATCGCGAGGTAACGCAAAGGATTCGCGATGCCGATATTGATATTGTGCTGAATCTGACCGCTGGTATGGGTGGCGATATGGTGTTTGGCGATGTTGAAAGCCCTCTGCCATTAAAGCAAAGCACCGATATGGTAGGGGCGAGCGAGCGCATGGCGCATATCAAAGAATGTCTGCCCGAAATCTGCACGCTTGATTGTGGCACCATGAATTTTGCCGAAGCCGATTATGTGATGACCAATACACCTGCCATGTTGCGCGCAATGGGCGGCATGATGGAAAATTTAGGCGTAAAGCCCGAAATTGAAGCCTTTGATAGCGGACATTTATGGTTTGCCAAACAGCTAGTAGCAGAAGGTATCTTGCAAAGCCCCGCTTTGGTGCAGTTATGTATGGGCATTCCGTGGGGTGCACCCAATGACTTAAATAGCTTTATGGCAATGGTCAATAATATTCCGCCTGATTGGGTGTTCTCGGCTTTCTCGTTAGGGCGTGATGAAATGCCTTATGTGGCGGCCGCTATCTTGGCAGGTGGCAATGTAAGAGTAGGGCTTGAAGATAATCTGTATCTTGAAAAAGGCGTGCTGGCAACAAACGCACAATTGGTGGCAAAGGCAGTGACCATCATTGAAAATATGGGCGGTAGAATTATGAATGCCGCTGAGGTGCGCGAAAAATTAAACCTTACCAAACATATGCCATTATAATATGAGTAAATCTTATAAAATAGCCCTCATTGGTGGCGGTGTAATTGGTGGTGGTTGGGCGGCACGATTTTTACTCAATGGGCATGATGTGATAATTTTTGACCCTGCCTCTGATGCCGAAGCAAAAATAAATGCGGTGCTTAAAAATGCCAAACATAGCCTACCTGCCTTATATGATTGCGCCCTGCCCGAAGCAGGAACATTGATATTTGCCGAAACTTTGCAACAGGCAGTCAAAGATGCCGATTGGATTCAAGAAAGTGTGCCAGAAAATTTAGAACTCAAGCAAAAAATCTATGCTGAGATTCAACAATTTGCCAAAGAAAACGCCATTATTGCTTCTTCCACTTCTGGCTTTAAGCCATCAGAATTACAAGCAAATGCCAAAAACCCCGCGCAAATTATTGTGTGCCATCCTTTTAATCCTGTCTATCTTTTGCCTTTGGTGGAAATGGTTGCTTCACCCCATAATCAGGCTGATTTTTGCCAAAAAGCGCAACATATCCTCACCCAGATTGGCATGAAACCTTTGATGGTGCGTAAAGAAATTGATGCCCATATTGCTGATAGGCTATTAGAAGCGGTATGGCGCGAATCTTTATGGTTGGTAAAAGACGATATCGCCACCACGCAAGAAATTGATGATGCAATCAGATTTGGCTTTGGTTTACGTTGGGCGCAAATGGGATTATTTGAAACTTACCGCATTGCGGGCGGAGAGATGGGCATGAAACATTTTATCGCGCAATTTGGTCCTGCTTTGCAATGGAATTGGACAAAATTAATGGATGTGCCCGAATTAACCGATGCTTTGATAGAAAAAATTTCAACGCAATCAGACGCGCAATCAGGACACTATTCTATTCGCGAATTGGAACGGATTCGCGACGATAATCTTATCGGCATCATGCGTGCGCTTAAAAAAAATCAGCAAGCGGTGGGCGTTACCATTGCTGACCATGAAAAACAGCTGATAAAAAAGCAACCATGCTATCAAAGTGATATGCAAACATTACCGCTAACAGTGAAACGCGCAATTCCTGCCAGTTGGGTTGATAATAATGGCCATATGAATGAGGCGCATTATTC
>JAHZMA010000015.1 GCA_022599575.1 Alphaproteobacteria bacterium
GTTGGCAGGTGCGCTTGACCATACCAAGGGATTTGAATTTACGTTTCATATTTTCTGTGAAGAAAAAGGTGATTATTATCAAATTGCCGATAATGAAACGCAATATGATGGTTTTCCTCCGCAATATAAATAAGGAAAATAGTATGACAGAAAATAAAAAATATGAGGGCGACTGCATGTGTGGGCAGGTGCAATATCGCTTTTCGGCTTTTAAGAAAATGGTGTTAAAATCGTGCCATTGTGTGGAATGCCGTATCCATACGGGGCATATTATGAGCAATCTTGCCGTGCCTGATGAGAATTTTACATGGCTAAAAAATGATACGCTACAATATTATCAAAGCTCAAAGCATCTCTCGCGTGGATTTTGTTCGCATTGCGGGTCGCTGATGGTGGTTAGGCAAAAAGACATTGATTTTATGATAGTGATGGCAGGCGGGATTGCAGATACTGAAGGCATTCCATTTGGCTTTCACTATTTTAGCAAAGAAAAGGGAAATTATTATGACATACCAGAGGGTGAAAGACAATTTGCCCGTTTTTGGTATGAAGAATAAAGGGGAACGTAGCAATGAGTGATGATGAAAAACAATATATAGGCGGTTGCCTTTGTGGTAAGATTACCTTTCAATTTAGCAATCCACGCCCTTTGGTGGCGTGCCATTGCAGGCAATGTCGACAATCAACGGGGCATTTTGTGGTGGCAAGCAATGCAAAGTTACAGGATTTTCACTTATCCGATGCTGATAAATCGCTGAAATGGTATCAATCATCTGATTTTGCCAAGCGTGGTTTTTGCCAAAGATGTGGTACACAATTATTTTACCAACTCAATGATGCTGATCACATAACAATTTTTGCAGGTTCACTGAAAGATACTGGTGATATGACAATACAGAAACATATTTTTTGTAGCGAAAAAGGTGATTATTATCAACTGCCTGATGATGTGCCACAATACCAGACTGTGTCGCAAAAAAATGAGTGAGAATCAAACATGCTAACGCGAATTTTTGTCACATTACGCAATATTTTAGTATCAAGCTTCACTGCAGTCGGGCGTTATTTATTTATGAATTCACCAAAAAATGGTGATGCAAGCGATGAAGTTGATGGGGCAAAAAAGCAAAGAACTTTAGTGACGAAACTTATTCGCCCAGAGCCAAACGTCACCAAAAAAGGTATGATTGTTTTATTGGTGCTGATTTTACTGTTTGAAACTTTTGGCTTTTTAGACCCGATTAGCCGCGCCATTGATAATAAGACTTTTTCATTCGCATTAGGGTCAATTTACATTTCATTTTATGTGTTATTAAAAAGCATATTATGGATGATTTTATTGTTATGGCTGGCAAGCCATGCCACCGATATATTAGATAATCAGCTAAAGAAGATGCAACTGCACCCCACCAGTCGCACATTAGCTTATAAAATTTTACAGATGGCAATCTATGTGGTGGTGTTTCTGATTGCCATGAATATTTTAGGCATTAATCTTACCAGTCTGGCATTTTTTAGCGGTGCGTTGGGCATTGGTATTGGTTTTGGTATGCAGAAAATTGCCGCCAATCTCATCAGCGGTTTTATTCTAACCTTCGAACGCTCTTTAGTGCCGGGCTCGCTGATAGAATTATCAGATGGCAGGATTGGCTATATCCGTCATATTTCGGTGCGTTATACATTATTTGAGGCGGTTGATGGTTTAGAAATTTTAATTCCCAATGAAGAGCTTGTTACCAATAAATTGATTAATTGGACTTTAAGCAATACCGAAGTACGTACCACCATTGATATTGGCGTTTCGTATCGTTCTGATATGGCGTTGGTGCAAAAATTGATATTAGAAGCGGTGCAAGAAAATAAAGAAATCTCATCGCTAAAACCGCCAGCAGTTTATATGAAAGATTTTGGCGATAATGCGGTGATATTTGAAATGGTTTATTGGATTGCTGATGTAACGCAACATTGGCGCGATGTAAGGAGCGATATTTTATTTTCAATATGGCAAAAATTTGCAGATAATCATATTGAAATCCCTTATCCACAATTAGATTTGCATATGATTAAGAACCATCAGGATAAATAATTTTAGTCAGATATAACCCATCGGGTGGGGCAGTTGCGCCTGCATTAACGCGTTTCTTTGATTCAAGAATTGCCTGCATATCAGCAACCGCGCGTTTGCCCCTACCAATCTCTATCAATGTGCCGATAATATTACGCACTTGGTGATATAAAAAACTATTCGCATGAATATAAAACTCATGAATATCTGGAAAAAGCGACTCTTTAGGGGTGGTAAAACCGCAAGCATAAATAGTTTTGATTGGCGATTTTGCTTGACAATTTTTAGCACGAAACGCGCTAAAATCATGTGTGCCACATAGGCATATAGCGGCATCATTCATCGCGGCTATATCAAGGGGATATTTCACATGCAATATCTTGTTTGCCTCAATCGCAGGTGGCGCGATACGGTTTAAGATGCGGTAAACATAGCGACGCTCAATCGCTGAAAAGCGGGCATGAAAATTTTCCGATACTTTATCTGCCTGCAAAATAACAATCGGGTGCGGATATAACGCACTATTGAGTGCTGATAGCAGTTCATTGGGGCGAAATGTTCGGGCAATATCAAAATGGGCAATTTGTTGCAAAGCATGGACACCGCTATCGGTGCGCCCTGCCACATGAAGTGTTACAGTTTCGGCAAAGCGGGTGAAAATTGCTTGTTCAATTATTTCTTGAACCGAAACTGCATGTTTTTGTCGTTGCCAACCCTTAAAAGGGGCGCCGTCATATTCAATGGTTAATTTCCATCTCATCGTTTATTGGGCATGATTTATCAAAATATCAGCTAGTAACGGATTTCGTGCCTTTGATTTTTTTGTATAATACAGGCACCATTGATAAAACAGCTAAACCGACCAGCGCAAGGATAATATCAGGCGTTAAAATACCAGCTGGGGTAAATTTTTCGCCACTATCAAAAATTGACCCTAAACCCGCACCCACTGTGCAGAATACAAAACTGCCGGGGATAATACCAAAAAATGTGGTAATGGCAAAGGTTGAGGCGCGCACATTCAGCAAGGCTGGCACAATATTAACCACGAAAAATGGGAATAAAGGCACAAGGCGCAAAACCAACATATAGCTTGTGGCATTTTCCTTAAAGCCATCTTCTAATTTAGCCAGCCATGGGCCTGCTTTGCTGCGTAAGGAATCACCAATCACGGTTTTAGCGGCAAAAAAGATACATAACGCGCCTAATGTTGCGCTGGTAACCACCAAAAATGTGCCAATAAATTTGGCAAATAAGAAGCCCGCTGTGATGGTAAGAAAACTGGCAAAGGGCAGTGAAAACGCAACGCATATAATGTAAAGCCCCATAAACATCAGCGCGGCAAGTAGATAATTAGAATCACGAAACGCCAATAATGCCTGCCTGTGTTCCTGTAAAGCATCAAAACTTAAATAATTTCCTAATGGTGAATTTATCAAAAAAATGAAGCCGATAATTAAAATCGCTAGTGGTAAAATTTTTTTAAGTTTGTTCATTATATCGGCATCCTTTAATCTACTATCAGCATAAAACGCATAAATTTATTGACATTTCACCGCAATATAGCACATAATAATGTATCAGGTAAATAAAATTTACTCTTTGATAAGATACACCTATTAGCAGAAGCTGTTTTAGGTGTTCGCCCTTGTTTGAATGATAGGAAAAAATTGACAAATATCCATAATTATTTGAATAATAGGATATTAAGGAATATGGGGATGGAAAAAACACTCATTCATATTTTGGCGCATATGCTGAAATTATCAAGCTATTTGTTCATTGGCATATCGGTATTTTTATCGGGCTTATTTTATTATATGGCGCCACTATGGTTGTTATTGCTGATGCTAACATATATATTTGGCATGTTATGCAAAAAATTGGTACAATATTTATTGAGCTATGCCGATAATGTATGAGCCGATAATTGATACCAATGAAGTGATATTTTATGAGTAATAGGAAAATAAGGCGCAGACTTAAATCATTGTTACTGGTCATCATCAGTATAGTGATTGGGGCGATGGCTGGTTATTATTTGTCGCAAAATAAAACGCCAGAAGTGACAAAAACCATTGTTGAGCAGGGGCAGCTTTCGGGCTTCACATTGGCACAGATTCAAAATCGTGACAAGGTGCGGTGCGGGGTGAATGGCAATTTACCGGGTTTTTCGTTGAATCTGGCAGAAAAAGGCGATGATAATCCCGATAATAAATTTTGGCAAGGCTTTAATATTGATTTTTGCAGGGCATTGGCAGCGGCAATTTTTAATGATAGTGATAAGGTGAAATTTCTACATTTAGATAATCGTGACCGTTTCAGCGCATTACAATCGGGGCAGGTAGATGTGTTAGCGCATAATAGTTCATTCACCATCGGGCGTGATGCAGGTTTGCATTTAAGTTTTGCAGGCGTGTTATATTATGATGGGCAGGGCTTTTTGATACCGCGTAACCTAAAAATAGATAATGTAGGCGCATTGCAACAAGTAACGGCTTGTGTTGTTACCCGTACCGAGACTGCCCGCAATCTTATTTATTTTATGAATCAGCAAAATATCACCTATCGGCTTCTTGATTTTGATACGGTAGAAGATGCGTTCCAAGCCTATAATAATGGGCGTTGCAATCTTTATTCGGCTGATAGAAGCCAGCTTGCGGGGCAAATATTATTGCTACGTAGCCCTGATGACCATTTATTACTGCCCGATATTATTTCTAAAGAACCATTAGGACCAGTGTTACGCGAAGGTGATGATAATTGGGCAGATATTGTGCGTTGGGTGATTTACGCGCTAATTGCTGCTGAAGAGTTGGGTGTTGATAGCAATAATGTTGATGCGATGCTTTTATCGGATAATCCAGCAGTGCGTCGTTTGCTTGGCAAGGCAGGCGCGTTTGGTACGGGGTTAGGGCTTAGTAATGATTGGGCGTATCAAATTATTAAATTGGTTGGCAATTATGCCGAAATTTATGACCGCAATCTTGGCTTTGATACCGATATTGGGCTAGCGCGCGATACCAATGCATTATGGCGTGATGGCGGTATTTTATATAGTTTGCCAATTCGCTAATTAAGATGAATTTGCATTTTTAGCATCAATAGTGGCTTGACAAACTCATTGATAATCTCTACAATCTGCCATTAGTTTATGATGGCAATTTAATTGCTAAAATTATAATTTAAGGAATAATGATGCCAAAAGTGATGTTTGCACTGATTAAAACGGGCGGTAAGCAATATAGGGTACAGCAAGGCGATAAGCTTGCGATTGAAAGAATCGGTGATGGTAGCACGAAAGAAATTGTGTTTGACGAGGTTCTGATGCTGTGTGATGACAAGCCAATTTTCGGCGCACCTTTTGTAAAAGGCGCGAAAGTAACGGCTAAAGTGATAGAACAAACGCGCGCTAAAAAAGTCACCGTATTTAAGAAAAAGAGACGGCAAAATTATCGCCGTATGGCAGGGCATCGTCAGCATATCAGTTTTGTTGAGATTACTAAAATTTCCAAAGCGGCATAACAGGAGCATATTATGGCACATAAAAAAGCAGGTGGTTCATCACGTAACGGGCGCGATAGTGCGGGCAGACGTTTAGGCGTTAAAAAATATGGTGGTGAAAATGTGATTCCCGGTAATATTATAGTGCGGCAACGTGGCACAAAATTTTTTCCCGGCAAAAATGTTGGTATCGGCAAAGACCATACCTTATTTTCATTGGTGGCAGGCCAAGTGGTTTTCATGAAAAAGCGTGACCGCCAATATGTGGATGTTCAACAATCCTTGAATTGATAGAATTACCACAATAACAACCTGCATGTCTGTGGCATGTGAAGATTATGAAATTTCTGGATACTGTTAAAATTCATGTGCGAAGTGGCAATGGTGGCAATGGCTGTGTTGCTTTTCGGCGTGAAAAGTTCATAGAATTTGGCGGCCCATGGGGCGGTGATGGCGGTCGCGGTGGCAATGTGCTGGTGCAAGCTGTGCCAAATCTCAACACCCTTATTGATTACCGTTATCAACAGCATTTTAAGGGTGAGCGTGGCATAGATGGCATGGGCAAAATGATGCATGGGCGCGGCGGTAAAGATTGCATTCTTAAAGTGCCAATCGGCACACAAATTATTGATGATGAAACTGGCGATGTGATTTGCGATTTAACGCAAGATGGGCAGATTTATCATTTATGCAAAGGTGGCGATGGCGGTAGGGGCAATCTCCATTTTAAGTCTTCTACCAATCGCGCACCAAAACAAGCAGAACAAGGCTGGGCAGGCGAAGAAAAATCGGTCTGGTTACAGATGAAACTGATTGCCGATATTGGCATTATTGGTTTGCCCAATGCTGGCAAATCAACCTTGCTTAATCGGTTAAGCCGTGCCAAATCAAAAACTGCTGCCTATCCGTTTACCACGCTTTACCCGCATTTAGGGGTGCTATCCTATTATGATAACCGCTTGATTATGGCGGATATACCGGGCTTGATTGCTGGTGCATCTGAAGGGGTTGGGCTGGGGCATCGCTTTTTAGGCCATGTTGAACGTTGTTCGGTATTACTGCATCTGATTGATGGCAATAGTGATAATATCAAGCGCGACTATAATATTGTGCAAGATGAATTGCAATATTATCAGGCGGAATTGATTAATAAACCGCAAATGATAGGCATCAGCAAGAGCGATTCACATCAGCTGAAAAAACTACCTGATTTTAGCAAATGGGCAAAGAAACGGAACATCAATCCGCCTCTGGCAGTGATGAGCTTTTCGGCAATCGCTGATGATGGGCTTGATGCGCTGATAGCAACATTATTTCAGCATCATCAGCAATATAAGATTACGGCAATTAATACCCAATCAGAAACAATCGCGCCTGCAATAGAATCCATTGAAGAAACTGATAGCCAATGGAGTCCACTATAACTTTACGCAATCATATTGAATCAGCACAAAGGATTGTGGTGAAAATAGGGTCTGGTTTACTGATTGATGACAAACATGATAATATTAATCAGCAATGGCTGGCTGATTTTACAAGCGACCTTGCTGATTATCGCAAACAGGGCAAAGAAATTCTGATTGTTTGTTCGGGCGCGATTGCATTAGGCAGGCGGGCATTGGGCATCACCATGCCAAAACAAGGCATGAAATTAGACGAAAAACAGGCAAGTGCGGCCGCAGGGCAAATCGTGTTAAGCCATGCATGGCATGAAAATTTTGCGCAATATCAGCTTAGCACGGCACAGATTTTACTCACCTATGATGATACTGAAACCAGAAGGCGTAATTATTTGAATGCGCGCAATACTCTGTTGCAATTGCTGAAATTCGGGGCGATTCCGCTGATTAACGAAAATGATTCGGTGGCGACTGATGAAATCCGCTTCGGCGATAATGATAGGCTAGCGGCAAGGGTGGCGGTGATGATGGAAGCCGATTTGCTGATTATTTTAAGCGATATTGATGGGCTATATCGGCAAAATCCGCGTTTCTATAATGATGCGGAGCACATCAAGCTGATTGATGAAATTACCCCGCAAATCATGCAAATGGCAAATAGCAAAAAGGGCGGTGGTAAGGCTGGCAAAGAAGGCACGGGCGGTATGGTCACCAAAATTGTGGCGGCAAAAATCGCCACGCTGGGCGGATGCCATACCATCATCACAGATGGACGCATGGCGCATCCCTTATTGCAAGAAAACAGATATTCTTTATTCCCTAGCATATTGAAACCACAAACGGCACGCAAGCAATGGATTGGCGCGGGGCTTGATGTAAAAGGCGAGGTAATGATTGATGATGGCGCAAAAATCGCGCTTGGCAAGGGCAAGAGTTTACTGGCGGCAGGGGTGATTGCGGTGACGGGCGAATTTACGCGTGGTGCATTGGTGAAGATTACCGATAAGCAAACACGCGAAATTGGGCGCGGGCTGATTGCCTATAATTCTGAAGATAGCGCGAAAATTATCGGGCATCATTCCGATGCGTTTGAATCACTGATTGGCTATAAGGGTCCAAATTTTTTATTGCATTGTGATAATCTGGCATTATTATGATTGCCGTAAAAAAGCCCAATAAAAAATCCTAATAAAAAACCCAATAAAAAAAGCCCAATAAAAAAAGCATTGCTTTCTTGGCGATAATCTCGTAAAACCATAATTCATGGAGGGATGCCTGAGTGGTTAAAAGGGGCGGACTGTAAATCCGTTGGCTATGCCTACGCAGGTTCAAATCCTGCTCCCTACATTTTTATTTTTACGCTAGAATTGCGGTGAAACCGCAATTCGCTAGAAGGGGCTTTGCGACCTTGCTAATCGCAAATACTCGGTTATGATTTGAACCAGTGGCAACATAACCTCACCCCAACGCTGTTTGTTCAGCCCATTATAAGAAAGATTGTCCAATGGCTTATTTAGATGGTTTGGTTGCGGCTGTGCCTACCGCGAATAAAGAAAAATATTTGGAACATGCCAAA